>CALUUL010000039.1 GCA_944323945.1 Candidatus Gastranaerophilales bacterium | reverse complement strand
GATTGCTTGATAAAGTTCTTTGCCTTTTAATCTTTCTATGACTATAAAATATGCAATTTTACAATCAACATCACTTAGTCCACATTTCCTACAATGCTGATATAGTTCTTCTTCCGTCATTGCGTAAATGTCTTCATGTGTTAATTTCCTTTGCCATATACCAGCATAGTGATTTAAGTAAGCAATTCCAACGCACACTAAAACAATAATCATTGGTTGGTTATCCATAAATGGTATTGATACACCTATGCCTACATATATCAATGATAAAACAATAAATAAAGAATAAGACAATATCATACAGTAATACCATTTATTCAAATGCAAACTGTAATAAAAGAAGTATTTAAAGATAAATATGCAAACCATGGCAAGTAAACAAATAGGCAATGTGTGAATAAAATAAGCAACAATAATTAAAGGCGAATATAAAATCAATTCGCCCATAATCTGTGTTAAGTTGTCTATTAGTTTTCTTCTTTTTTCGCTTGACATTCTGCTTTGAATACCTTTATTTGTCTTGGAATAGATTTGTAAGTATACTTTGCTAATAAGAAAAATGGTGTAACAAGTACAAGTGGTGTCGATATAATCGCTAAAACAATTAAACCTAGTAACTTGCAAAATTCACTAAATCTTCCCCAAAATAGAAAACAGTGTGGATGGTCATTCATTTGATTTATCTCCTTTTATTCTTTTCATTTTTACAAATAATAATAAAACTATTAAAAAACATTTATAATCTATTAAACTTAACAATGAATATATAACATCATATTTTGCAGTATATATCATGGCATATCTAGAAAAACTCATAATTACTTGATATAATGCAATAAATAATATAAAAACACAAGAGTTTATAATGGACATATCTTTATTTTGGTTAAATATGAATGGTATAGATACTATATATATAATATCAAAAACAAATAATATTTCGTTGTTAAAAGGCAATAACATTATTAAATAAGTCAACAAATCGTATATAAATGCAATAAGTATACACTTTATAAAACTTTCATTTGTTAAAACTCTCATGATTATATAACCTTCTAATATATGCAATACAGATGTAATGATATAATATAACGGTTCACTAATTGAATAAGATACATATTCAGGTGAAAACCATGCTATACCACAAAACCTAAATACTGCAAACACTATCATTGCAACGATAAACGAATAAAACATTAACGATACTGCTATATATTCTGGACTTTTCTTATCTTTCACAATCTCCCTTTATAAAAACACCACAATCGAACTATGTCTTTTGTGGTGCTAAACTTATTTAACATCTGTTGTTGTTTCTGTTGTTGCTGTTTGAGTTGCTTGTAATTTAAGTTTCTCTTTGACTGCTTCAACTTTTGCTCTGTGTTCTGCCTCTGCCTTTTCTGCCTCTGCCTTAGCCTTTGCTTCTGCTGCTGCTTTTGCTGCTGCTTTTTCTTGCTCTGCTTGTGTTTGATTAGCATTTTTTTCTTCGGCTTTGAGTTCTTTCTTTGCTTCTTTCTCGATTTGTTTTTCTTCTTTTTTTGCTTTAATTACACCAAGTCTTTCAGCAAATTCTTGTATTGTTTCAAAACCTTTGCCTGTAACACCTATTAAAGATAGTATACCAAGTACAACATAGTATATTATAGGTGTAATATTAAAGCCACCAACAAGCAATGCAGGGAATGAATTAACATCTATTGCACCTGAGCCAGACACAACCATTAAAGCACCTGAGCCAATTCCAAGCAATGTTTTTTTGTTAGACCAAATCCAAACAAAAAACTTTTTTACTTTTTCCACTTTGTCATTTCCCTCCTTGTATGTAAATCTCTTTACTAATACTTTTATCGAAACCTTTGCACCTTGTGTCAATGAAACAACTAAAAGAGTTGATACACCTTTTATAAGTAAGGCAGATAACCCAAAAGTAATCACTTCTTCTAGCATTTCTTCAACGATTTCAATGGCAAGATACGCAAAGAACGAGTTTACAAAAAATTCTTTAAACTTTTTCATTACCTTGCCTACCTTAATTCATTATTGTATTGGTGCTTCTTCTACTGCTTCAACAGGATGTGGAAGATAAGTTTTAAGTTCTTCTATTTCAGCAACAAGAACATCAACATTGATTTTAGAAAGTTCTTCTTCTTCAACTGCAAGTTCTTTTGTTAAAACATCAATTTTGTCTTTAAGTTCTGTAATTTTTGCTTTACGAACATCAACACTAGCAATTATATCTTCTCTTTCTTTAATCGTTTTTTCTATAATGCTCATTGTTCTACCTCCTTATTTAGATTTATAATATCACCATCATTGACAGTGTTATTACTATGCTTAAATAGGCTTGTAATTATGGTACACATTTTTTTGAAACCCCATACGGTAAACACCACTATACCGAATAAAATTCCAAATGTAAATGTAAACACTATTAAGCCCAGTATAAGTCCAATACTAGAAAACAAGTCAAATAGTTTATCGTTCAATCTGCGTTTTTCTTTTAGTTCAACTATCTGTCTTATTTCTTCAATAGGTGTTCGGTCTTTCATACTTAACATCGACTTTTCCCCTTTTATTATTATATCACTTTAAATATATTTTGCAACTATTCTATGGCAAATATTTTATCTGCATAATTTGCCCAATTAGTTGCAGTTTTATATGCTTCTACTGATTCGGCTGGTACATAAAATGTTTGTACTGTATCATCAAATGTGGTTGATTGTATTGTTGGTGGAACTGTTGCTTTAATTGTTACTGTGGTTAAGTTTGTGCAAAAATTAAATATAGTACTGCCCATTTCAGTTACGCTACTTGGAAATACAATTTCTACTAATGAACTACAATGAGAAAAACAATAGCCTTCAATAATTTTTACACCTTCTGGTATTAAAACATTTGCTAATTTATTACATCCTGAAAATAAATAGCCCGACAATTCTTGTAATGAATTAGATAAAGTTATTGTAACTAATTGTTTATTGCCCTCTAACGCACTATTATATAAAGTTGTGACACTATTAGGTATTACTAATTCTGTTAAATTTGTAAAAGAAATTCCATATGTCTGTATACTAATGAGGTTATAAGGTAATACTAATTTATTTAAGTTTGTACAGTTATAAATTGAATATCTTCCTATACTTAAAATTGTATTAGGCAATTCCATAGATTGCAATGTTTCACACTTATAAAAAGTATAATCACCAATACTTGTAGCACCTTCCAAATCTTCCGCTGTAATTTCGGTTACTGTTCTATCAACAACTTGTGCTAACTTGCTTACAGGTTTCTCGGTTGCAGTGGTTATTTGCAACTCTTGTGTGCCATCTTCTAATAGTACACTGTTTACATTGTAAGCACCGTAACCACCACCTTTCTTTATAATCGTTGGATTGAATATCATAGTGCCACCTACCCTTTAAATGCTTCTGCCATTTCTTCGTCAGTAAGTTCTACATAGTTGTAAGGTAGAATATCTATTGCTTCACTGTAAACTGCATTTGTTGTTGTGTTTTTAATATAATAATGAACAACTTGTTGAGTTTTAACCAATTCACCTTGCTCATTAGGTTCTTCCACTTCTATTGTCTTATAAACTCTATCACTATAATGTTTTGTTCCTACTCTACCGTCTTTAAAATTGTATGTTTCTTTTACTACCATAATAAACTCCTTTTAAACATTTTTATTTGTTAGAATGTAAGATACATCGACTACTGTATCTTCCGTTGGTACTGTGTCGCAAGTAAATGTAAGCGTCATTGTGCCTTGTGCAGTACAACGAACATTATTGTCATTGTTGCCTTGTACACTTGGTATAATCAAGTTTCTTGCTTCACTTGTTGCTCCAACTGCTTCGACTGTTGCTGTCTTTGTTTCACTGTCCCATGCTGTGCTTGGTATTGTTATTGTTTCACTGTAATTGCCACCAATAGGATAGATTATATCAGCAACTACTGTAAAATTTGTTTTTGTCTTAGCTTGCCTTAAGAAATATGGCTGGACTTCAATTCTATCAAGACTACTATCCGAAAATACATTTGCTGATAATGCGGTAACAAAATCTATTCGTTTAGCAAAAATCAAAGCAATATATTGATAAGACTGTGACTGTCCAACTGGACCTGAAAATCTAGTAATTTTAGTATTATCATTAAATATTATTAATGAACCAGTACCTGTACCTGTAAAAGGATACTCTGTATATGTTCCATTTATATCAGCATTTATTATATAATCAATTGGTTTTATATTACCTCTAATATATGTTGCATCAGTCGGGATTTTATTAAGTATTAATCTTGGAGAAAATCCAGTAGTACCCTTTGATATAGTTTTTATTGAATCAGTTAATGTTATTTTAGACCATTCTATTGTGTTACATAAAGCCATATTAGGTATTTCAGTTATATTTTTATCATAAACAATATTATCTATATAACTACCGTTATATGAGCTAGGATTATATCCTTTACCGTTAGTATCAATACCTTTCCAATCACCATAAATAGTAACAGTATATACCTTTTCTTCAGCATAAGCATGCTCGATTACATCAACCTCATCTTTATAATATGTTGCGCTGCCATCACCCCATTGCACTATAAAATTAGAACTAGGCACAATACCAATTTGACCTTTTTGTCCAGTACCACCACTTCCTTTAAAAGCCATATTTAACTCAAATGAACTCTTATATGATGGTAATTTTGTTAAAATAGCTTCCATTGTCGGAATATCGCTTTCATATGCAATAGTGTTTTCATTTATTTTAGGTTTGTAATATTCATTATTATTTCTATTTTTAAATGTTAAACCTTCTTTTGTAACAGACATTCTAGTTCTATTAGAGCCACCAGCTGAAACATAGTCAATATCAACATCAAAAGTTGGTTCTTTAATAATTGATGTACTTTCTAAACTAGGTTTAACTTCAATTCTACTATCATATGCTGGTGCTTGTGCTTCTAATAAACTTCTTACTGCCTCAATATTTTCGGGAGTTATACTTACTGCTCCAACTTGACCGTTTACACTTGTTACTTTATCACTATTATCGATTTTAGTCCAATTAGGTTCTATATCACCATTACATATAATTTGGTCGCCAAAATTAAGTTCTAAATCGCCAAGAGTGTATGTTGTTTGTCCGTTGTATTGAAAAAATAAACTTGTTGAATTTTCTAAATCAATGTCCGTAATAAGTGTGCCTTGTAATTCAGGAACATATTCACTTGCTGTAATTGTACCTGTTGCGTCAAATGTACCAGCATAAACAAGTCCACCACCTAAACCAGCAGGAATATATTTACTGTTTAATTTGTCATTTACAATTAAACTATCAACACCGTTTGGCTTTTCGTTTTGCTTTTCGTTAAACTTGCTTGCAATAGTACCATTTTCGCTATAATTGTCGGCATTTGTTGAGTTTAAAGGCTTTAATGTACCATTTTGTAAATCAGTCCTTATTTGTTCTATTTTTGTTGTATTATCTTGTGTTTTATTTGCATTGGTATTTGCTAGTGAATATGTTTCATTTATTGCACCAACAACAGTTTTGTCTGATGTTTGTAAATTGCTATCGGTCTTGTCTTGTTTGTTTCTTTGTAATTCTTCAATTTGCACATCTTTTTCTGCTAAGTCTTGAAATATCTTGTCTGCGTCTGTTGCTTCAACCTTTGGCGAATATGCACTTCCTGGATATACTGTTGCTGTATCACTTTGTGTCGTATAACTAGATATAAGGTCGCCACCTATTGTACTGTATACCTTTACCTCAAATGCAAATATTAAACTTGCAGTGCCTGTTTGCAAATCAAAATTTAACTCATCACCGTTAGAAGTAACAGCCCATCCATATTTAGATGTGCCATCTTCTAAATTCAATAATTGGTATTTAAGGCGATACTGCGTAGTGTGTGTATCTCTTGTTATTGTTGCTGTAACAACATCTGTTGGCAATATATTATCTGCTAATAAACAATATTCTGCTGACGCTTGACCGTTTGCAAATAATTTATTTGTTAATTTTGTAACTTTTTGAATTGTCTTATCAGCATTTAACTTCCATATAATTCTTGAAATCATAACTGCTCCTTATTTTTATTTTAACATATTTACTTAATTTTAGCAATTTATTTTTATGTTCGTGCTAGGCAAATAACTTTCATCTACTTTGTCAATGTCATTTATAATCATTACAGGCTCTTTATCTTCGTTCCAAAAAACAATACTTTTTATTGTTTTATAATCAAATCTTTCGCCATTGTATGTTATATTTATTGTATTACCTTGTAATGTTCCACCCACAATTGATTTTAATTCGCTTGGAAAATCAATTAAATCTTCTTCTTTTACATTATTTAAATTGCTAGACACATATGCTAATCTTGAATAATTATTAGATATTGTGTTTTTATTAAAAAATGCCTTACACAAAATAATATTATTATCAGTTTCAATTTTAAAGCTAAGAGTAAAGTTAAAAATGTCTAACATATCTTTATTGTATTTAATCATGTTATATGTTGCTAAATACTTAATTTTATTAGGTTTAATGCCTGTTGTTAATGGATAATTTGTTGTTTGATTAATTACTTCTGTTGTGCTAATAAGTTCTTGTTGTGTTGTTAATGGGTCAGTTGTTTCAATATCACTTAAACTTTCACTATTTGAATTTATTAAAGATATATCAACATATTTTGCTTCTCCAAACCCATCTGTATATAATATTGGTATTTGTTGTTCTGGCGATGATGACCAATAAACATTATTTGCGATAACATTTTGATGTAATATTTTCTGTTTGCCACATTCGGCATTGTCAAAGTATTTTAAATTGAAACAAAAAGTATTATCTATTACACATTTAGAAAATGCACATAATCTATCAATTATTTTTTCGTCATAAACTTCAACATTAGTTCGTTTTAATATGCTTCTAAATCTTATTTTTGCAAGTTGTGGAACATCTGGTCTAAAAGATAATAATGCAGAATAAAGTAATGATTTATTAACATAATTGTTTATAACATCAATGTTATCATCAATTGTGCTTTTTTGCGACAATTTTAATTTAACAATTTTACAACTCTTTCTATCTGTTAAACCATTATAGCCTATTTCAATATTTTTTCGTATTTCTTGTGGTGCAACAATGCTATCACTTTTTCTAAAATGGTTTTCATTTAACTGATATACAACATCATAATCATAACCACGATTTTGTATTGATATGTTTGTTATTAAGTATTGTTTGTCGCCTTCAATTACCAAAGAACCAAGTTCGTAAATATCGTTCCAACTTTCAACGGTTTTTTGCACAATTATATCTGCTTTATTTAATGATTTCTTATATTGCTCTAAATACTTTGAAAATCT
This sequence comes from Candidatus Gastranaerophilales bacterium, assembly GCA_944323945.1. The sequence continues at coordinate 10,997 of CALUUL010000039.1, read as the reverse complement.
ATACTCTGCAATTTGCCCATCGTTTTGATTAATAATAACTTGATAGTCTTTACCTTCGTCATATCTTCCAGATATTATAGGCTTGTAAACTACCCTATAAACACTTAATGAATTGTCTTGATAGTAAAAGTCATTTAAATGAATTATATTTTCACCTTCTGTAAACCATATTACATTTGTTTGGTCATATAATTCACTTGTATTATAAACCTTTTCTTCTAATATATTCTCAAAATTAATAGTTTTTCTTGAAAAGTCTGATAAACTACCTGTATAAGTCATTTTTGTGATAGAAATAATATCTTTAATTGCATACGGAGTTTTTAATACCCATACTTTATTGTCTGTTGTGCTGTAATTTGATACATTTCTTTCATTGCTATTAACTTCTGGTATTGCCCATAAGAAATCTGCAAAGTATGTTATTTTATTTAACGGTGCTAAGTTGTCAAAATTGCTAATAACTCCATCGCCTTTATTTTGCCAACTTTCATTAGTAACTAATTGACTACAATCATCTATAAGACTATTATACTCGATTGTTTGCTTGTCAAAACCATCTTGTCTTAAAAAATCTAATACATATTCGGTTCTTTTGTTATTGTAAGGCAAGTCAGTTTCACCGTTTATGTCAAAGTACAACACAGGTGTTCGCCCTAATGTACTGTCAAATTTATTCAATAACACATCATACAATGTCGGCTCACTAAAAGTATCATCATTAAAAGATTGTTTTTGTAACCATGCTATATTAGATATTTTTATGCGATTTGCCCATGTTTCTTCGCTTAAAGGTGTTGTTTCAAGTATGTTTTTTAAAACATTATAATGATTTAATGCTTCGTGATTATAAATTGTTCTGCCTATTTTCTTTTGTATTTGATTTGTAAATGACCTTGTTTCGCAACAAATACCATTTGTTATGTCAATAGGTTCGCCAAGTTTTAATTGACAGTCCCATTCGTCATTCAATTTGTCATAAACTAATGTAATGTCTTTAATAATATATTGCTCGTGGTTTTTGGGTATATAATAATCTATTGTCTTTGTATAAGGTTGACTATATAAATAACCTGTTGATGTTTGTATTGTATAAGATAATGAACCATCAACAAAATTTTCATAATTGATTGGAATTTCAGTGTATTCAAATTCTTTTTGATTTAATGTGTTTAGTTCTTTAATAAATGTAAATTCTTCTGTTCCACTTTCGGTTGTAAATAATGTATTTACTCTCACATAAATATGCTCTTCAAAACCATTATCATTAACAAAAGAATAATTTTGTGTTACTATAAATATAAATTTTCTATTTGCTTCATCATATGTTATTTTTAAATCGTCAAATATGCTTTTGCATTCAATTATTTGTTCAGTCTTTTTAGTATATGTGGCACCAATTTCATTGCCTGTCAAATGTATAATTCTGCACCAATCCCCACTCTTCCAATTAGGTTTATTTGCAGAACAATATTTTACTTTTACACTACCACTATCGGTTGTTTTGTCTTGGACAAAATTTTCGTTCCATCCAGGCATTAATTTAATATTATTGCTTTCCCATATATTTAATTGTCTGCTGTAAACTTCAAATTTTTCCATATTTAACTCCTATTAGTTTTAGATGTAATTCCAAAAATGTTTCCACTATAATATGTTGCAGTTGATACACTTCCTGCTCTTATACGTACATTGTCTGCATTGCCCAATTCGGTAACTTTTTGTTCAATTTCTTGTATTCGATTTTGTAGTGCTTGTATACCAAATTGCAAAGCCATAATGCCTGCAGTTGCAATTAAATCGCCTGCAACAGCACCTATTGTTGCTCCCCTTGCTAATTGTCTAGCACTTGCATATAAAGGACTAGCAAGCCCACCTGTAACTGTATTTAATGGACTTACTATAAACTGTTGAATACTATCTTGTTGTACCTTTTCAGTAAATGTGCTGCTAAATGTATCTTTGCTTTGTTTGCTTGGTTTTTTTGTTGGTTTACTATTTGCACCACTTCCAATATTATCAGGCACAACACTCGAAAGATTTTCTTCATTTTCCTTTTGTGATGTGCTATCAATAAACTCAAATGTCCAATCTGCCATACTATACTCCTTTATTATCGTCAGTAAAACTTATTTCATATGTGCCAATGCCATTTCTTGTTGTTCTAAATGTAACACTTATAATTGCCCAAAACTCTCTTATTTCTCCACTTGGAAATGTTATTCTTGTTTGTATTTTCCTCTTTTGTGCCTCTGTTTGTCCTAATTCATTAATAATTTCTTTATTGTAATGAACTATTCTATAAATAATTGGGTTTGCAATTCTTAAAAAATCTTTTTCGTCAACTTGAACATCGTCTACTGATACTGTACATGCCCACACACTTTGCGAAATGTTTTGTTGAGTTTTTGTACTATTTTGAAGTACAATCGCATTTGCTCCATTATTAGCAATTTCAACAAAAGTATTAATTCCTTTTAATTCCATCCATATATAACTTGTTATAAATGGTATATTTAATTCAACTTTGTAATCACTTCCAAAAATTGCTTTATCTGTTATAGAAAATGTTCCCGTAACTCTATAAATAGCATAGTTTATTTCGCCGTCTTTTTCAGTTAGTTGATATACTGGTTCGCTTATAACCATTTTGCCTTTATATGTGTCATCAAATTTAATTGTCTTGTTTATTATTTCGCTTGCAACTCTTTCGTAATCTTCAAAAAAGTTAAAAGGCACTTCTTCTAATAAATTGCCGTTTTCGTCTACTTTTCTAATGTTTGTTGGCACACTAAAATCAATCGTAAAACTAGAAGTGACATAATAAAAGTTAGTGTTTGTTCTTTGTGGGTTTTGCAAGTTTACAATGCCTATTATTTTTCTTTTTCTCAAATTAGAGTATGCGTCATTGTAATAGTTTACATAACCAATATTGCCGTTCTCAACAACTTGCTTTGCCGTTGTGTATTCCGTGTTTAATTTATAAAATGGCAACATAAAATAATTACCACCAAATAACTCTTTTAATTTAATTGTTAATCTTTCAACTGCTATCATACTCTTACAACTCCTAATTCTCTCTCAATCGCTGGAACAACATCTTTTTCAATAATGCGTTCAATGTACCTAAAATGTCTATTTGTATGCTTTATATACGAATAATATCCTTTTGTCACCTTTCTAATCTTATACCTTATGCTTGGTGCATTTTCAAGTATTTTGCCATAATAAACTTTTGGATTACTTAACACAGAAAAACCTATTGAAGTATCACTTAAAGCAAGCACACCTTTATCAAAAAAGTTATTCAACAAAAAGCCTGTTCGATATGGAAATAACGAACTTGACTTTATACTTTCTTGTGTTGTTGTCAATGCTCTATTTAAGTCCATTTAATGCTCCTAAAATACGATTGTTAAACCTTTAATACCTTTGCCGTCTCCCTGTGCTTTTTTGCTGTCTTGTACAAGCACAACATCTTTTATTGTCATTTCGCCACTTGACATTTGTACTCTTGCACCTTTGCAGAAAGGCAACCAATAAAACGGTGTAAATATTGTCTTTGATTTTGTGGTAAACTCGCCTATTATTCCACTTGTTTCTTGATACATTTCATTTGATGTCGTTTCATATGGGAATTTCTTTTTTAATATACTATTATTCGCTTGCACCAATAAAAATGCTTCTTCAAAACAAGCATGGTCTGTTGTATTCTTGCTTGATATTCCTGTTTCTTTCCAAATGTCCATACTAATACCTCACTGGTATGATTAGTCCTAATCTACCTAATAAGTTTCTTGTATCTTCACAAAGATTGTATTGCTTATCTTCACCCCTTATCATGCTAGCACGACCGTTATCTTTATCGTACTTCAACTGTCTTGCCTGTGCCATTAAAAACAAGTATTTGCGTTCGTTTTCGCTTTTTACAGGACATTCAAAGCGATATAATCTCGCCGTCTTGCCATTTGTTAGTATTTCTTCAATCTCGCTTGCTGTTGGTTTAAATGCGTTTAATTCGTCAATGGCACTTATAAGGTCAATGTAATAGTTTCTATACACAATAAAATCGTTTGCGTTCTCCAAGTCAAAGCCAAACTCGTTTCGCAAAAAGTCCTGTGTTAGCACTGTCGCATTTGGGTATATTTCTTCAAAACTCATATTTTTGCTCCTATTTATTTGTAACATATTTTAATAAAAAAGGCAACCATTACAGTCGCCCTTTTCAATTTTGTTTACTATTCAAGAGAAACAAGTAAACTATCATCCAAATCTTTAATTCCGTAAAGAACATCAAATGAAATTGTATCTGTTTTTGTTTCTTGGTCATAACCATAAACAACTCTTACAGAAAATCCATTTGCACTTACAATTGCAGCCTTGCTTGCTCCTAATGGCAATTCAAGTTGTCTTGTAACAAGTGCAAGTCCATTTCTTTGAAATGCTAATGACATTGGTTTGTTTACAACTTTAACTTCATCATCTGTTGTAATATCTTCAACAAGTGGTTGGTCTATGGCTATTGACGAAATAGCACTTGAAGAACCTGTTCCGTCTGCAGTAAATCTATAAAAATATCCGTGATATATAAATCCATCACCTATTTTAACAGTTGCAGATGCAGAATTTAATTCACTTAAAGCAACTGTTTTTTGTCCTTTTGTTCCTGTTACTTTATATGATGTTGCACTTCCTGCTGTTGGTGCATTTGTATCTGGTGCATTTTGGTCCATATAAGTATCTAATGAATAAACTTTACCAAGCAATGCGTCTCTTAAAGTTGCATTGTCGCCTGCATAACTAACTTTTGAAAGGTTGTCAGTTAAAGCATAGTTATATTTATGTGTTGGGTGAAGAACTAATCTTCTTTCTGTCATTGGTGCTTTTTTCAAATCAAGTGATTTAGCAATTTTTGCAATATCTTCTAGATTTGTTGGTTTTGTTGTTGCAGAAACTTTTGAACCTGCTTTTTCAACACCATAACTAATTAAATCTTCATCAATTGATTGTGCAATTGCTTTCATTGCAGGTTGAATTACTTGTACACTAAAATCTTGAATATCAAGTGTTAATTCTTTTGATGTTACATCAACAGAAACATCTCTTAATCTGTCTAATTTTACAGGAACAGAACCTTCTGTTATATCTTGTTTTTCAATTTTACCTAAAAAGTTTTTAGCATTAAACTTTGCAGGTTTCCTAATTGTAATTGTATCTCCGACTTTTGCAAATTCTGGTGAATAGTCTCTATGAACTAAATCAGCCATAACTAAATTGTTTTCTAATTGCAATAATGCTTCTTTTGCAATTATTTCAGGTGTCAATATTGTATTTGCCATTTTTAATCTCCTTTATTTATTTTGTTCTTTTCTAATTCTTTTATATGTTTCAAAATCTACTTTGTTCAAATCAACTGTTTGACTTGATTGTGGTTGAGATGGATTTGCACCCTCAACTGTTGTTGATACTACAAAATCTTTATACTTTTCAGTTAGTTTTGACATAAGTTCGTCAGCATTTGTAATTTCATTATTATCGTTAAACTTCACATCGTTTTTTGCAACTGCACTTAATAATTCAATTGCTTTTTTGTCAAACTTATACTCATCTTTACCAATTAGTTCTTTTAATGCAGTATCTTGAATTGCATTTCTTTTTTCAAGCAAAGTCTGTTCTTTAAATTTTCGTAACTCATCAATTTCGGTATCATTATACCTTTTTAATGCTTCATCTTTAATTTTTAAATCATTTTCATACTTCGCCTTTAAATCTGCAATTTCTTTTTCTTTGTCAGCATAATCTTTTTTTGCAAGTTCTATATCAACTCCATTTGCGACTTGTATCGCTTTAATAAACTCTTTTTGTTTATCTTCTTCAAGTTCAATACCTGCATTTTTTAATGCTTCCAAAATTACTTCTTTTTTCATAAATACTCCTTTTTAGTGTTTATAAGTGTTCGCTTCACTCAAATTCGCTTTATGCTTGACTTTTTAAGTGTGTCAATTCACTTTTATCGAATTTATTGTAATCTTTTATTTTACAAATGTCAATTATTTTTTTACAAATTTATAGGTTAAATAACACCTACAATTTATTATATTCCCTGCACTGCCATTTATGTCTCCTGGATACATAAGTTTTTCACCACCAACATAAAAAGGTTTATCAACTTGTGCTTCTTGTCCGTTTGCTCTTGCGTGTGCGTCTCGAACTTTGCTATCTTCTTGTGTGTTCCATACCTTAATTAAAACAAGTCCGTTTTCTTCTGCTCTTTTCTCTGCTTCTTCAAATGCTTGTTGTCTTGCTAAGTTCTCAATTCGTGTCGCTTGTGTTGTTGCTATTGTTATACTGCTTTTAAGGTTGCTTTCATATACTGCTTTCATTGATGCAAATGCTCCACCAACACTTGCCGTTGTTAAAATGGAATTAAGCAAAGAGTTTGTTACTTTGCGTTTTAATTGTTCTTTGTCCTTTGCTGTATCAATAGCAATCTCATTATATGGGTTTATATTTGCCTTTAATTCGCTCTTGCTTTCGCTTTTATTGACACTATCAATATTTATGTCGTCTTTCTTAAAATCTTCGCTTAAAGCATTGTAATTCGTTTGATATATGCCTGCTAATCGTTCGTTTATTTGATTGATTGCTAGTTTGTTTGTTTCTGCAAGATTATCAACAATCATTTCAGTTAGTTTTGCAAGTCTTTCATATTTGTTTACTTCTGCTATCTTTTCACTTGCCGTCATATTTGCTGACAAATTAAACTTTGAATACTCTTCAATAAACTTTTGTCTTATGTCTTTATACGCCTGCAAATAACTACTCTGTGAAGTCTTGTTCGTTTGGTTCAGTATCTTGTCCGTTTGGTTGTGTGCTTTGTCCATACACATCTCCTGATAGATTAAACTTGCTTATGCTTTCTTTATCTTGCTCTTGTAGTTCTTCATCAACATCGTCAATTATTCCTGCAATTTGTAATTGTTTTAAAAATGCTCTTTTACTTATCTTATCGTATAATGCAATCGCATTATTTATAATTTCAGTGTTGTTTCTAATAAACAACTTATTAAATGTTACATTTATTTTAAAATATGAATTGTTATAATCTTGCCAAATTTCAATCAATTCTCTTGCACAAATATCACTAAACCATTCAAAATCACTTACTTTTTGTTGTAACTTATATGTTCTTGCATTTATCTCGGTCGCAGTTGCAGTACCTTGTATTGCTTTAAAATCAATAACACCTGTATCTTCAACTAATTCTTGCTTTAACATATTAACTGCTGTTTGTCTTGCTTGATATGGTATTTCAAGAGTTTTAAAATCAACACTGTTTTTTGCATCCGAACCTGCAAATATCGTTGACTTTGTTCTTCTTGCTGTTTCCTTAATTTGTTGAACATTTTCTTCTGTTGCGTCTGGAACATTGATTGACATCCATACATCACTAAACTCATCAATATTATTAGCAAATCCACTTTGAATTATATCAATCAAGTCAATTTTGTATTTAACATTTAACTTTAAGTCTGGAAGATTTTTTTCATTGTTTTTATAAACAACAATAGGTATACGATTTAATTTCTGAATTGTTTCGGTTGTTCCTAAACTTGATGAATTGATAATTTTTTTATAAGGTGTTAAAGGAATAAAAATAATTGGCTCTTTGTCTTGTTGTGTCTTTTGATAGGTTGTAATTCCATTTTTATCATAAATTTCAAAATACAATATTTTATCATCGTTGATTTCATTAAACCAATATCTTATCATTTTGACTAAATTATTTGTTTTGTCGTCAGTATAAAGCATACAGTTTAATGTGTCAAAAATCTCATATGTTCCATCATACTTTTCATAAACAACAGAATAACCAAATGTTGAAGCACTTTTTCCTGCACTTTTTAATGCAAAACCTAAATTGTTTCTTTGTTTTATGTCAAGTCCATCAACTGTTGGCATTTCTCCATAAAGTGCATTGTTTTTTTGACTTATCATATTTTCATAAAAACCATATGATGTTTTAAAATTTGGAGCATATACATTTTCAACCATTATTTTTTGGTCATCACTCCAAATAAGTCTTTTAAATTTATTTATAAATGTGTTTCTACCCTCTGCATATTCTCCACATTCCCACATTGACATTCTTTCTGTGCTTGCTTCCCAATTAAAAATTGCCTTTACAATGTCTTTAATATCTTTTGGATATTCTTGCTGATAACTAAAAAACATACTCTTCCCCTTAACCTATTATTAGTCTATTATCTAATTTCCTTATTATGCTTGAAGCACTATCTGGACAGTCATCGTGTTCTGCTTGCTCTGTATAATCTAAAATTTGCAATAAATAATCACGATCAGTGTCTTTGTACCAATATATGTTATTCCAAGCATTTTTAAGAAATGTTGAAATCTTGTAAAACTTATTTGTGCTTTCGTGATAGTTGCTTGCTATATAACCTTTTTGTTGTATCTCTTTCCTTAAATATCCTTTGTCTGCATTATCTTCGCAGTAAATAGTTCCACACTTTGTTTGATCAACCACTGCTAAAAACTCGTCTAAGCAATCATCAATGTGCCTGTCTCTTTTAAGTCCATAAATATAATAACACCCATTTACTTTTTTTGCAACAGAAAAAGCACTACTATCTGCTCCACCATAACTTGCGTCTATGTGTCCTATTCCGTTATATAGCATTGATATATCATCAAAGAACTTTGGTTCGCCTTTAAATAATGCGTCTTCATCTGCTATATGCTTTAATTCATAGTTTGCACTAAATAAAGAATTTGACATTGATGACCTTAAATGCCTAATGTCTTCATCTGTCATAAGTCCTGTTGAATAACAATCGTATTTGTCTGCTGGTGGCATTATACTAAATGCGTCTTCTTTATGCCATGGTGTGCCTGTGTTTACAATTCTTCCACCCCTATTCTTTACATTTTGCAACTCCATATAAAATTGCTTTGTATGGTTTCTTTCTGCATTGCTCAAACGGTCTTTGATGTTAATAATATCGTCAGTAAATATTTCATCTGCGTGTTTACCTGTAATACTTCCACCAACACCAATACCAAGCAGTTGCACACTACCTTTTGTTGTTGTCCTTAAATCTGTGGTTATTTGCGATTTATTGCAGTCTATCAATGCTATTCGCCTGCTATATATAATCATAGCAAAGTGTTGCATTACATCGCTTTGAAGTATATTCGCAACTTGTCCTACTATTTCAGCAACATCAGTGTCGGTCTTTCTACAAAATATAATGTCCTTGTTAGGTCTTAACACCATTTTAATCGCAAGTGCTATTGATATACAAGTACTTTTATAACTTCCCCTATGTGCTTGAAGTGTATAGTCTTCCGTGCCGTTTATAAACTCGCACATCCATTCGTTGTGTAATTCAGTCAATTTATTAAAGCCAAGCCAATATGCAACTTGTACAGGTCTATATCTTAATGTGTCAATTGCCTTTTTTTGTTTCTCCGTTAACATCTACTCCACCTAAATAATTGTCTATATCTTCTATTGTTTCGCCTGTGCCTTTTACAACTTCAACCTTATCAATAGGTTTTTCACCAATAGTTGCTTCTATGGTCTTAAATGCGTTAACATCGCCTTTAATTGCTTGCTTAATTAGTGCAAGTGATATATGTTCTTGATTTGTTTTGCCGTCTTCATCAACAGCACTTAATAAAAGCAACAATTCTTCTTTTAATGTTTTTCTTGCTCTTTTTACTTCAACAGACCTTTTTCCTGCCTTGCTAGTCTGTTTCTTCAATTTATCTTTTGGAAGAGTGCTTGTATTGATTAAATTTGCTAATGACCTTTTATTAACTGCCATTGTATCTCCTTTCTTTGTTAAATCGTTGTTGTTTGCATAATTATTCACAAAAGTTTACAATTATACATTTTTGCCCACATTCATCTTCATAAAGTCTTTCAGTATCTGCCCATGTTATGAGTTTTAAATAAAAAACTCCGTCTTCTTGCTTTGCAAATATTTGCTTGTAGTATATCTCTGGACTGCCTAATGTTTCGCTGTAATAGTCTGTTAGTCTATACAATATCATATTGTTGTTAGAATAAATCATTGCAACTGCATAACATTCTCGCCAATCATAATCAATACTATCAGTGTTTGTCTTACCACAACCAGCAAATAATACTACTACCCCAAATAATAATACTAGCATAAGTGCTTTAATCTTTTTCATACTTTCTCCTTTTAATATATTATATCACATTATTTAAGTTTTATCAACAAAAAATACACCTGCCGTTTGGTGTATTTTTTGGAGACATTTTTGAAAAGATTGTATAAACAATGGAGTAGTATCGTTTATACAAGTTTATTGTAATACTTTTTGTTTATTATGTCAATCGTTTATGATAAATATATTTTTTAAAAGTTGCCCGCATAAACTTTTTATTCACCCCTAAACAATTTTACAGCCTCGTCATAGACTTTGTAAAAGTTTTCTTCAGTTTGTGGTATTTCAAAAAGAACATTACCATCAGGATTGTTTGGATTGAATTGAATATTATCTTTAATCTCTATGCTATCAGTTAATTTCTTTATTTGCTTTTTGTTTTGACTTACTATAAATAAACTCATTTTATTTCTCCTTTTATACTTTTTTATTGCTCTTAAAAGATAGTAAAATTTATCTTCAAAAACAGACTTTGTTACAGTGTTACAGATGTTACAGCATTTTTAGGATATATATAATATATGAGTAAAAAATTGTGGTTATAAATATATCGATATACTATATATTGTGGTTGCAATTTTTACATACGACCTTATATATTTTACTGTAACAATGTAACATTATTATTATTATTATTATATTTCCCTTTATTTATGGGCTTTGTAGCGTGTTACAGTTTTGTTACATTTTTGTTACATTTTTTTTGCACTGTAACAGATTTTGTTACATTTTTAATTTGCTGTAACAGAAATGTAACGGTTTTTGTAACATTTTTT
>CALUUL010000038.1 GCA_944323945.1 Candidatus Gastranaerophilales bacterium | reverse complement strand
CTTGTTATTAAAGATAATAAACAAGAAAGGTAAGACATATGAACACTAAGCCGATAGGATGCAATACTCCTACTTTAGTTAAAATAAGAACTAAAGATGATAAAAAAGAACATTTTATTAATTCTTCTATGATCTTTGCATTAGAACCTTCAAAAAACGATGAAGATACAGATATTGTTATGTTAAGTGGAAAAACATATACAATAAAGGGAACACCTGTACATAATGCTGAATCATACAGACAAGATTCTAACAATGGAAATTCTATATTGAATTTAATTCGTTAATCTATAATATATTTCTTAATTCATTAAGGCTGGCTATTTCATAGTCAGCTTTATATTCTGTTTTGTTTATTTTTCTATTTGGATTGAACCAACAAGTTTTTATTCCGGCATTATAACCGCCTTTTATATCAGAAGAAAGAGAATCTCCTATGATAATTGTATTTCTGTTATCAAAACCGGGTATTCTTTCAAAACAACAATTGAAAAATTCTTTTGTGGGCTTTTGGTAGCCGACAATATCAGATACAAATAAATCTTTGAAATATTCAATTATTCCGGCAGCAGTGAGTCTTTTTCTTTGAGTATCTATTAATGAATTTGATACTATATATAAATCATATTTTCCACTTAGATATTTTATGATTTCTATGGCACCATCTATTAATTTATATTCGCTTTTAAAATATTTTTGAAAAGCTTTTTCAAACTCAATTCCATCAATATCTATACCATATTCTTTAAATAATTCTGGAAATCTTTTCCTGAATATGTCTTCACGTGTAATAACTTTCTTCTCAAATTGTCCCCATAAAAATTCATTTTGCTCCATATAATGAGCTATCATTTTATCTGTAAATTCAATGTTGAAATCTTTACAACATTTTAGTATTGTTGCTTTTGCACTTTCGTAAAAATCAAAAATGGTATCGTCAATATCAAGTAAAACTATTTTCATATTATTTTAACGTTTTTTCTAATAGGTTATTATATACTTCAATTGTTTGAAAACAAATTGGAAGTTTCCTCTTTAAAAGACTTTTTATTGTTATTTTAAAGCTTTTTAGCATAGCATCATCTAAATTATTTCTTTTGTTTAATGCTTTTTCTATTTTTTCTCTAAAATCTGCTTCTCTTGTCCTTTGTTCAATTTTGTCTGCAATAAATATGATTTTTTCAAAATCTGTCATATCTATTTTCCCGATGGTATGCCATCTGATAGAAGAAAGTATTTCTTTATCAGTTACACCATAGTCTCTTTGAGCTATAATTTTGCCAACAGGCGCATGCCAAGTTTTATTGCTTAATTTTTCACATTCTTCAAAATATTCTTTATATTTTTCAAGTTCTTCATTAGTAAGACATTTTGCACAATCATGCAAAAGCCCTGCTACTTGTGCCTTTTCTATATCTAGATTAAATCTTTCTGCAAGTTCCATTGACTTTTCCATTGTTCCAATGGAGTGAATATATCTTTCGTATGAAAGACAAAGTTTTAGTTTTTCTTTGATTTCTTCAATACTATATATTGTATACATTATTTTGTTTTATATATTCTGCTACCTTCTTTGGTACTATATCACAAATATCCTTGCCTTGCTTAATTCTTTCTCTTATTTCACTTGATGAAATATTAATATATGGCATTTTCATTAATTGATATTCGTATCCTTTTTCCTTTAATTGCAAGTATGGGGTTTCATCAAAATTATCCTCTCTTACAAAAAGAATAAATTTTATTAGATCTTTCAATTTTTGTGATTGGTTCCAAGATTCAATCTTTTTAAAAGCATCTGTTCCGATAATAAAGTTTATTTTCTCTTTAGGTTTTACAACTTGATATATTTGTAGAATTGTATCATAAGTATAAGATGGTCCGTTTCTTGTATACTCTATTGCAGAAACCTCAAAATACGGGTAATCTTCCAATGCAAGTTCTACCATGTTTAGTCTATGTATTGCATTATCTGCATTAAAATTTTTTAAATCTTTATGTGGTGGTTTGAATGCAGGTATAAACACAATTCGCTTGAATCCAAATTGTTCGATTGCATATTTTGCTACTTCTATATGAGCATTATGAATTGGATTAAAACTGCCTTGATATAAACACTCACTCATTTTGTTTCCTATTTAGAAAAATGTAATTCTTTAACTATTGCTAATATTTTATTTAAAAATATTTTGTATCCACTTCTCTGTGCTTCTCCAGATATAACAATATCTGCATCTTTTCTGCAGGGTCTTATATATATTTGTGCTTTTTCTGATGCATTTTCATATATTTTATGTGCAGATTCCCCAAGTCCTCTTTCTTCTGCTCTAACATAAAATCTTTCTTTTTGAATTTTACTATCAATATCAACATAAATTTTAAAATCGAAAGCATTTTTGATTTTTTCTGTAAGTGTAAATAAACCTTCAGAAATGATAATTTGGGAAGGTTCTGCTAAAGTATAATTATCCCATCTGATTGTAGTCCCGGACATGTCATATTTCGGAAGCATTACTGACTTTCCTGATAATAATTCATTAATATGTTTATACATTAAATCAAGTTCCAATGCTTCAGGAACATCAAAATCATAATTTTTAGCAAATTCTGCCATTCCTCCGGCTTTTTTTACTTCTTTGGAACGATCATAATAGTAATCGTCTGTATTAACACGTGTTATTACCTTCCCAAAATTAAAGAGGTTCGCAAAAATTTCAATTGTATCGATAATATCAAGAGTAATTGTAGATTTTCCGCTTGCTGTTTCTCCTGCGATACCGACAGAAGCAGAACGTTTTATTTCACCGGTTAGAAATCTCGCAAGCTTTCTAATTGCTAATGGTTTGTATGCTAGTAATACTGAATTATTCGAATTCAATTCATCTTCAAATATTTTAAATAATCGACTTTCTATATCATCAGTCTTTTTAATTGGGGAAGAAACATACTTATTATAAAACTGTTCTTTTATTTTTATATCTCGACTAAGTGTATTTGTCACGATTAAGTTCCTTTTTATTTACTTAGTTTTTTATGAATATACCAAAACAAAATATAAAACAAAATAATTTTATTTATTTTGTAACGATAAAAGTATGTAAAATTTACAAAAAATGTTTTAGAAAATTGACTTGTTTAAAAAAAATAATTATCATAATAGAATAGGTTGCACGGAGTAAACATTAATTATGAGATTAGTTGATAAACTCAAATTATTTGAAAGACAGCTTGTATTTATGAAATGGGGTGCAAGTGAAGGTTATGGCAGAATCAATTATGTCGGTCATGATTTCCTTGAATTTGAAATTTTTGATACTGATGAGCTTGAGTATACTGATAAAATATTAATTAATGCTCAATTAATTTTAGAGGTAGTAATTAAAGGTTCTGATATAGCAAGAATTCTTGCGGAATATTCTGCTTCTTTGCCTGATCATAATAAGGATAATGTTTAATTATTAAACAATACCTTGTGCTTCCATAAACTGCCATTTTGCTCTATCATCAGCAGTTTTACAATAGAATGAAAATGGCATGCTGTTTATGAAGTTGAAAAATTCATATGAGCATTCTTCTTTGTTGAATTTTTCGCCTTTGTTTTTCATTGCTTGGATAAATTTATCAGTGATTTCCATTGTATCTTGAATTGCTCTACCTATTTCTTCATTTCCCATAGGACATTGATCATATTGGCTTGCAAAAGTTGAGAAATAATTGATATTTGTTAATGCATACAATACATTGCCTAAATTTGCAGGTACTTTATTTTTATCCATATCTATAAGATTTATTGAACCATGTTCTTCATTTATTAGTAAATTATTAGAGTTTAAATGATCAAAATGATATCCTGCTTTTTCTGCTGCCCTGATATCTTCGATAAGCTTTTCATATGCAGAAACAGGAAGTTGGGCTGTTTTGTGAATCGTAGAAGCATATTGTTCTTTCCTTTCAATAGCTTCATATGGCATTTCTCCTTCTCTGAGCATTCCTGTATCTTCTATATATATTGCTTGTGAAGGTGGAACTCCTATTGGTTTCCCTGTTTGTTTTTTTAGTACCTCTATTCTCATTGGAAAACCATCTTCAGCTTGAAGTTCTATATTTGCTACTTCTTGACCTATATTTACATTTAGATTTTTATCTTCTGTATCTTTTATTTGTGCTTTTTCAAAATCATAATTTCTTTGACATTTCATATTAGATGTTCTAAGAATATAATCTTCATTACCAGGTATTATATAAGCACTATGAGAAAAACCTGAACCTAATTTGCAATCGGGATTTGTTAAAATTTCCGGTAGTTGGGTTTTTATAAAATCTGTTTCTTGAGCCCATTGTATAAAACCATTATTAGTAGTAGATTCACTACCTTTAAAACTTATATTATTGCTTGAACGTACAAATGTATCTGATTTTAATCTAATTTGTTTTTGTGGATTTATATTTTTTATATTGTTAATGCTTACAAATTTTATCGGACTTATGTTTAGCATATTTTTCTCCTGTTAATTTTTTATATCTTTTAAAATTAACTGAAGAAATGAAATTGCTTAAATCAAGTAAATGTTTTTATAAAGTTTACATTAATCTTTAAAGTTTGGGAACATATTTAGTGTTCCATCATCATTGCGCCAATTGAACCAGCCTACTTTTGCCTGCTTTGACATATCATTGACGGAGGCTAAAAGCCAGTTCCCTCTAATTACTGTAAAAGTTATGTATTTAGGATAGGTTAATTCTTCCAATACTTGAGAATCTGTTGATTCAGATGCATATAGAACTTTTTCATCTTTTGGTAAATCGTTAAATATTCTTATCCCATATTTTTTTCCATATTTGTAAAAAAGTTCTTTATAAGTCATGAAAGAATTTGGTGTTTCATTATATACCCAGCCGGTTTCACCTGTTTCTTGATTTAGATATACATTATACCAGTTATTACCAGGATTTTGGTCGACAGTTAATAATGCAACATTATTTGATGGAACATGTGCTATATATGAAACTTTTCTCATATCAATAGAATTTACTATTGCAGATCTTTTTAGGTCATCATAATTTACTTCTCTTATAATATCAGATTCAGCATCTGGATATTTATACACAGTATAACTTTTTGGCATATTTAATGTGCCTATACCGTAATATTTTATACTTCTTGTACTTGATGGTATTATATCGGCAAAGGCTGATGTCGAAGATATAAATAATATTAATAATATAAATAAAGAAAAAAGCTTTTTCATAGTTCCATTATATCAAAACTTAAAGAATAAAGTCTATTATAATTCTTTTCCCAATTTAATTTGTATATCGTTTATAAGTTCTTGTGTATTTTCTAAAAGTTCTTCATAGGTTCCGTTATTATAAATAATAAAATCCCAGTCTTTAATATTATCAAGAGCTGTCTCTGTATTATCATTTTTAGATGATAAAGTACCTCTTTTGCTTCTTGTTTCTTCACTTGCTTCTACACGTATAGAATAAGCTCCTTGTTTTTTAAACAAATCTAATTCGTGTTTTACTCTTATATCTGTAACAATGGTATTACCGTCATATGAAATAATTGAGTTTAACCAATAGTCAGGATTTTGTGCTCTTCCCCAATTTCCAAGTTCAATCAAATCTTGTCTGTATTGGGATTTGTTTTGTTCTATTTCTTCTAATGTCAAACCGTTTTTTTTTGAGTATTGCATTTTTATTGCATCAGCAATACCAATTCTTTTAAAAGATTTGAATTTTTCTAATAAAATTTTTGCAACAGTATCTTTTCCGGAAAATTGTTTTCCGGAAAAGACTATAATTTTTCTATTATTCTTCATTTTTGATACTTAGACTGATTCTTCTGTCATCAGGGTTGAATTTCAGAATTGTAGTTTGAATTTTATCGCCAACTTTTAGGATTAAATTCTTTTGATTTTGATATTCTATAAGTTCGTTGTTAGGAAGTAAAGCTTCAACACCAGGAAATACTTCTACAAAAGCACCGAAATGTTTGATTCTTGTAATAGTACCTTCAATCTTATCTCCGTCTTTTATTTTATCTTTTGCTTCTAACCAAGGATCTTTTTCTAAATTCTTTAAGCTTAAACTAATACGTTGTTTATCTTGGTCAACAACTATAACTTCAACCTCCAGTATATCTCCGACTTTAAGAATGTCAGACGGATGATCGACCCATCTCCAAGAAATTTGTGATAACGGTAATAATGCATCTACTCCGCCAATATCAATAAATGCTCCGAAATCTGTAATTCTTACAACTTCCCCTTTTACAATTTGACCGACTTTTATTGTATCAAATAAATCTTTTTTTGTTTCTTCTTTATCTTCTGAATATACTTTTCTGTTCGAAAGTATAAAGTTACCTTGTTGAATGTCCATAGTTAGTATTTTTAACTCTAACTTTTCTCCAACAACATTTTCAGTTGATTTTAACTTTAAATGACTCGAAGGGACAAAGCCTCTTACCCCTTTTACTTCAACAAGTACGCCACCTTTGACTATAGAAACAATAATACCTTCAACTGTAGCATCTTCTGCTTTCAATTGTTCAAGTTCTCTCCAACTGTATGCCATTGCTACTTTCTTATAAGATAAGGTAAATCTTCCGTCTTCATCTTCTTCTCGGATAATTAAAAATTCATATTCTTGATTCTTTTTTAGTGTATCTTCTATGCTTACGTTAGAATCAACTATTGCTTCTTTTACAGGAACATATGCTGCTGTTTTGGCTCCGATATCTACAATGACTCCTGATGAGTCATAAGAACAAACTATACCTTTTACCAAATCGCCCTTTTGAAAACTATAATCATATTTGTTAAGTAATGCTTCAAATTCAGCATCTGTATATTTTTGTTCTGACATCTCTTTTACCTCATCAAACTGCAGACATATTTATATATGCCCTATTATACAGTTTTTTCTACATATTGTAAACTATTTGAGAAAATTATACTTTTAAACCCTTGTAGATGTTGTATTATAACTGTGCAATTTTTCTTTGTGCTTACTGCTAGTATATAAAATCTGTATTTTGAAGTGTTTTATTCTTTTGTTTAGCATACATAGTCTTTGTATAAATTTATGGACAAATTATTGCTTTTTAATTTGTTTAATGCTCTGGCTTCTGTTTGTCTTATACATTCTTTTGTTACACCATATATTTTGCCTATTTCTTCTAGTGTTTGTTTCTCATAGTTTCCAATTCCAAATCGCATTGTAATTACTTTTTGTTCTCTTTCTTTTAGGTTTTTTAGTAGAGATATAATATCTTTTTTTAATGCTTCTTTCTCAATTTCTCTTGCAACTGAACTCTTTTTATCTTCTATAATATCTATTAATTTTACTTCCGAACCATTTTGCATTTCATAGTCGCCTTCAAGTGACAATGTTTTTTTATAAGCGTTTAAATAATTGTTTATTTTTCCTGAATCTGTTTTCATTTTTTTTGCAACTTCATCAATGCTTATTTCTTTTTGATTTTCTTTTTCCATTTCTGATTTAATTTTTGAATATTTAGAAAGAGTTTCTTGTATATATACAGGGATTTTTACACTGTGCGATTGTTCTGATATTGCCTTGAACATTGCTTGTTTAATCCACCAGCTGGCATATGTTGCAAATCTGTAGCCGAATTTCCAATTGAACTTATCTATTGCAACCATTAATCCTATGTTGCCTTCTTGTATTAAGTCTGTCATTGGTAATTTGCTTGTATGAATTACTTTTTTTGCAATCATTACCACTAATTTTAGGTTCGCTTTTGTGAGTTTATCTTTTGCTTCTTTTGAACCATCCTTTATTTGTCTTGCAAGTTCTTGTTCTTCTTCAATTGTTAATGATTTATATTTAGAAATTACTTTAATGTAATTTACAAGATTTGTTTCTGAAAAAAGATTTGTTGAAAAATTTTCTGAATCTAATGTAGATACACAATTTAATGCCATAATTATTTTACTCCTGATTTTTTAGTAACACACACTTGCTTTTATAATTGCAGAACACATTTTGCCTATTATTGGCAAAGAACACTGTTATTAATGCAAACGACACACTTATATATCGCATTAATTTTTATATTGTATATAATTTGTATATCTTTAATATATCACTTTGTAATTCTTATTTCAATACATGTATGAAGACATGTTAAGCAAAATTTTAAAAATATCATTTTTTCTTAATATCTTGTAATATTTATGCTTTAAAAAGTCTTTTTAATTACAATCTAATTATGTTAGTAGAAGGCTCAGTAAATAGTAACAGAACAGATTTTCTTGCTGAAAGCTATGTGGAATTAATCAAGCAGGGAAATAGTCCTGAGGATATTTTAGTTATTCTTTTAAATTCATATAAAAAAGCAAATTTTATAAATAAAGTTTGCACTTTAAATTCTCAGTTAAGACAAGAAAAACATCAGGTATATACTTTTTGGGGGCTTTGCTATAATTCGATTAATGATAATTGGGAATATATTTCAAGTTTAATAAATAAGTCAGGAAACACTCTCAAGCCAAATTTGTGTGGATTGGAAGTTTCTCAATATATATTTAAGCAGAGTATCCAAGAAGCAGATTTTTCTGATTATATATCTAAGGTTAATCTTCTTCATCAGCTTTTTAGAAGATATTCTTTAATTGTTCAAAATGGACTTACTAATGAGGAAATAAAAGAACGTTCAGAATTGCTAAGAGAAAGTTTTTATATTGATGCTCAAAAGGCGATTGACGATTATAAATTAAAAACTATTAAATATACCAGTTTTGATTATTTAAGACAGCTTGCTATATTGCCTTTTGTTTATAAAAATACTAATTATTTTAAAAAGATAAAATTTCTTTTGGTTGATGATGCAGATGAATTTTCATTTTCGTTTTGGTCTTTTGTTTATCATTTAGTCCCTCAATTAAATGAGTATTATATTGCCTATGACCAAAACGGTTCTTCAAGATGTGGATATTTATGTGCTTATAAATCTGGAATTATAGAATTTTCAAAAAAGTATAATCCTAAAATTATTCGATTAAAAGATAATTGTATTTTGTCAAAAAAAGCTGAAGATTTTTTTATCAGTATTAAACAAGGTAAAAAGATAAAAATTTCTGATATAAAATACAATATTCAACCCAAACGTATGGATATGTTTGAGTCTGTAATTTGTGAGATAAATAAACTTATAAGAAAAGGTGTAAAACTTTCTGATATTTCGGTAATTACTCCTATTGTTGATGAAGTATTAATGCAATATTTTAAAGAACAAAAGTGGGGTATGAAATTTCAGGTGATATCAGGCAGTGAAAAACTTGTTCAAAATAATATAGTTAAGTATATTCTAATATTACTTAAACTTATCAATGGTCTTAATGTACAAGATTATGAGTTAAAAAGTTTATTAATAAATCTTTTGAAAATACCATACCGTAAATGTATTGAAATTATTAGAGAATATTCTTCTTCTTCTAAATTAAATGATTATATTTTCTCAGAAGATATGAATAATTACAGGTATAAAAAATTGTGTTCAGTTATTGCTTCTGAATTAAAAAGTAAAAATAGTATTTCAAATCAAATAAAAATAATTTTTTCTAATATTATTCAAGAATTTGAAGTGGAAGTAGATAAAGAAAAGTATGATTTCCTTGTAAAAGAAGCAGAAAATTTTGAAAAAGCATTTTCTGAAAGTGTATCAAATATAGCAAAAGTATTTATTTCACAAATAGAAAATAGTGTAATAAGTGAAAATCCTATAGATTCTTTTGCATTACAAAAAGATGCGATTATAGTTTCAAGCCCTCAAAAGATAATTGACTTCTCGATAAAAACAAAGTATCAACTTTGGCTTGATGTATCTAATTGTGAATGGTTAAAACAAGATACCGGTACTTTATATAATGCTTGGGTTCTAAGTAAAGATTGGCAGAAAAAAGAATATACATTCGAAGATAATATTTTATTAACAAGAGAAAAAATAGCAAGAATTGTTAGAAAACTAATGTTATGTGCTCAAGAATGTATTATGTTCTTTTCAAGTATATATGATAATACAGGTAATGAAAATTTTGGAGGTTTATCAGATTTTCTTGAATTAAAAGAAGAAAAGAAGCAAGAATTTAAAATAATTCCTAGAGATGACCAAAAAAGTGTTTTGGAGTATAAAAAAGGAAAAATGGGAGTAATGGCTGTTCCCGGCGCAGGAAAAACTACTATATTACTAGCTTTAATTATAAAACTTTTAAATGAAGGAGTTGCTCCTGAAAATATATTTGTATTGACTTATATGGAATCTGCAGCTAAAAACTTTAAAGAAAGAATAAAAGCTGCAGTTTCAGATGATTCTGATCTTCCTAATATATCAACTATTCATGGGCTTGCATTAAGAATAATAAAAGAAAATGCAAATTATAATAAAATAGGATTAGATGAAAATTTTGAAATCTGTGATGATACTTTAAAAGAAAGAATAATAAAGGAATTACTTTATAAACTGAAAATTGATGATGAAAAATATGATAATTTTTTAAGATGTATATCTATAGTTAAATTATCTGCTTATAATGGTGAGCTTTATTCAAAATATAAGGATATTCAAGAGTTTTACAGATTTTATGAAGAATACAATAAAATTCTTAAACAAAGTAATTTGCTCGATTATGATGATATGCTTTGTTATGCGGTTAAAATTCTTGAAAATAATCCGGAAATATTAAATTATTATCAAAATATCTGTAAATATATAATCGAAGATGAAGCACAGGATTCAACTGAAATACAACAGAAATTAATTTCATTATTGAATGGAAAATATAATAACTATGTCCGATGTGGTGATATTAATCAGGCAATTACTTCTACTTTTACAAATAGTGATTTAGAAAGTTTTAGACGTTTTATAGCAATAAATAATAAAGTGGAAATGGTGTCTTCTCAAAGATGTTCAAAACCAATATATTCTTTTGCAAATTCTTTTATATATGAAGTTTCTCAAAATGAAGAAACTAAAAATGCATTTTATAACATTCAAATAAAAGGAACTGATAAAAATCCTAATAATACTAAAAAACCTGAATATTTATCATTCCAAGAAGAGAAGGAAGAAAAAACTTTTATAATTAATAAGATAAAAGAAATTTATAAATCTGATTCTTCTGCATCTATTGCAGTTTTATTGAGGTTGAATTCTCAAGTTAATGAATATAACGAATTCTTATTATCTCAAGGTATAAAAACTTCAATAAGGTCTGATTGTTTAGCACAGAAAAATATATATAGACTTATACATTCTATTTTAAATATTATTCAGAACCCATTAAGTAACATAAGTGTATATGAGTTGGCTCAAGAATATAATAAAAGTAGTATTTACGAATTTTGTGAAGAAACAATTAACTATTTAAGAAATTTGAAAACACCATTTATTAAAATGAATCCTGATGAAATTAATGATGAAGGACTTTTGCAGTTGTTCTGGGACATTGATTATTGGCTTAATAATTCTTCTATTGAAACAGATATTTTAGTTTTAAATATAGGTTTGTTTTATTCAAAGAATTCTGTTGATAAATCTAATTCATACATGATTTCAGCAATGGTAAAAAGGATGTTTTCCGAAAATGAAAGCTTGGAAAATATAATAAAAAAACTTGAATATTCAGCTCAAAAATCATTAAGTGCATATAGATTCTTTGAAAATGAACTTGTTGATACTAATGATATTCCTATAGAAATAATGACAATGCATAAATCTAAAGGTGATGAATTTGATTATGTGTTTATACCAGAATTAAATGAAGAAAATTATCCGATATCAATAAAAAATGTAAAACTAAAAAGTGGAGGACATTTTGTTCAGATAATAAAAAATTCAATTGATAACAAAGGAATAAAACCCCCTGATGAACTAAAACTGGAACAAATAGAGGAAACACTAAGGCTTTTATATGTAGGGTTTACTCGTGCCAAAAAAGAACTTTATTTGACTAATTCGATTAATTATAAAAAACGAAAAAATACTAAATCTGTTGAAATAATTAATAAAATATCACTTGAAACTTAATAAAGTTTATATTAATAATATTTCACATACTAGTGTTTTTTTGGCAAACAAGTGCTATAATAGTAGTAATTAATCTTTAAAAGATTAAATGGGTTGTAGTAATTTAAAATATTTAATATATAAAAAATTAAAAGGATGGATTAATGGCATTTACACACGGAACTCTTGAAAATGAGATATTGAATGCAGTTTGGACAATGGAAGAAAATGGTGTTTCAAGCAAAAATATCTCTGTTAGTGAAGTATTATCAGCAATAAATGATAACGGAAATATTAGAGCATATACTACTGTTAAAACAGTTATGGATAGGCTTGTTGATAAGAATCTTTTAAGAAGACAAAAGAGCGGGAAAAAGTTTTGTTATAAATCTGTAGAATCAAGAGAAAAAATGGCTGCAAGTGCTATATCAAAATTAGCCGGTCAATATTTTAATAATGATGTCCGTTCTTTAATGAAAGCACTTGAAAAGCAATGTATGAGCATAAAAGCGTAAACTATTCAGAAATCAGGAAGAAAGTTTCAAGATTGTTCTTTGGAGTTTTAACTAAAAAACTTCCGGTTCGTGAAGCGCTAGTTCGTTTTCCGAAAGATTGCGAAGATGAAACGCTTATTGCAAGCTGGCATGCTTTATGTCATCTCGAGGCGGATGAGGATATTAGAAAAAAAGACTTAATGTATAAACAAGAACAAGATGAATATATTGAATTTATTGCTTATACTTTGCAAAAAGGAGAAGCTTTGCCTGAAAATATAATAAAATCTTATCTTCCATATCATAATGAAGCATTGATTCCTAATACAAATACTTTTAAAGGTATTATTAGTCAGTTAAAAAAATTTCTGTGTTGTTAGTAAATACAATAATTGCAATATTTAGAGTATTCCTTTCATCTTTCAAATTTGTTAAAATTTAAGAAAAAGAGGAGACGATTATGAGGAAACTGACTTATTTGGGCCATAGTGCTTTCTTTATAGAAAAAGATTGGGATGGTATTCTTATTGATCCTTTTATAACAGGAAATCCATCAGCAAATTTTGATTATAAAAAGAAACGTATTACTCATATTGTTGTGACTCATGCACATCTTGATCATTTAGGTGATGCAATAGCTATATCGAAAAATACAGGAGCTCCAATCATTGCAGTATTTGAACTTGCAAATTATTGTATTGAAAAAGGAGCAAAAGCAATTGGTGTGAATATTGGAGGGAAATTGAAGTTTAATTGGGGCAGTGTTAAATTTTTACCTGCTATTCATTCAAGTTCTAATCCTGATTTGCCATATGGTGGTTTAGCTGCAAGTTTATTGTTTGATATAGATGGAACTACTGTATACCATGCTGGAGATACCGCTTTAATGCCTGATTTTTCATTAATAGGAGAATTGTATAATCCATATTATGCTCTCTTGCCAGTAGGGGGATACTATACAATGGATATGCAAGATGCTGCTATTGCTGCAAAAATGTTATATGCTATGGAGGTTATCCCAATGCATTATAATACATTCCCTAACATAAAGGTGGATATACAAAAGTTTGTTGATATGTTAGAAGCACAGGGGCAAAAATGCTTGCCATTAAAGGCAAATGAATATGTTGAGTTATAATAAAGAAAAACCATTAATTGCTTTTGTTGTACCGACAGGAATTGGTGCTTCTATTGGTGGATTCGCAGGTGATGCTTCTCTATTTGCGAGAGATTTTGCAAAAAAATTTAATGTTATAGTTAACCCCAATGTTGTTAATGCTGCTTGTTTTTCAGGTATTACTGATAATATGCTGTATGTTGAAGGTTGGACATTGTCTCAATTTATGAAAGGAAATTTAGGCTTGATTCCTTCTTCAAATAATAAAGTAGGAGTAATATTTGATAAAGGAATTTCTCAGGGGATTATTAATGTTCATATAAATACAATTAATGCGGTAAAAACTATATATGGAGTCGATGTAATAGGTTATGAAATAACAGAGAAACCTTGCGAGGTCGAATTTTATAATACTGAAAGCGGAATATCATCAGGAAGTGTTTTAAATAATAAAACACTATTGGATGCAGGCGAAAAATTATTAAAAAGAGGAGCTGAAACAATAGCTGTTGTATGTAAATTTGAAGAACCCCCAGAAGATAATTATAAAGATGGCGAAGGAGTTGATATTGTTGGTGGTGTTGAAGCTGTTATTTCTCACTATCTGACTCGTGAATTAAAAGTACCGGTTGTTCATTCCCCTGCATTTGAAGATATTACAATCTCAAAGGAGATTGTTGATCCAAAGGCAGCTGCTGAATATATAACTCCTACTTTTTTACCTTGTATTTTAATTGGATTAAATAATGCCCCGTTAATTTCATATAAAAAAGTGGAACATTATATAAGTGTAGATAATCTAAAAGCTTTAATTATGCCATATAATTCATTAGGTTCATCTATAGTTGCTGATGCACTTAAAAAAAATATTGTTGTATATGCTGTTAAGGAAAATTCTTCTGTTTTAAATATCACTAAAGATCTTATAAATAAGAATGATATAATAGAGGTAAATACATATAAAGATTGTTTAAAAAGGTTAGAGGAATTATAAATGAATAAATATAAGAATGGTTTTACATTGGCAGAAGTACTTCTTTCATTAGCAATAATAGGTATTATTATGGCACTTTCTGTTAATTCCATAAAAATAGTAAAATCATCATATACATCATTAGCTTATTTTGCACATAAAAATGTTGTAAATATGGTTGGAGTTCTAAATTCTGGTGAATCACCTGATGAAAGTATTGAAGATAATGAGGGAAATCCATTACCATCAATGATTGCTCAATGTAAAAACTCAAATGGTGCAATTGTCCAAGTACTTAAATCTGATAGAGAATATGAAAATGATTTTGGTACTCCAAATTGCAATGAGAGAGTTAATTCGACAGGCGAAGTAAAAAATCTTTTTTGTAAAAGTATTGTTTCTATTGCGAATACTGCAGGTCGAACAAGATGTGATTCATTATTTCAAACTAATTTATCTGTAAATAATGGTTCAACAGCTGCTTTTGAAGAGCCATATATAAGTAATTTAGATTATGATCATCCTACGTTTATTGCAACAAATGGTCAAAGATACTATATTTCAGAATGGGCATATAATCCTGTTGTATCAGATACCTATGGGTATAGACTAATTGCAATTGATTTAAACGGTAAATCAAGACCAAATAAAACTGAACAGGATGGATTAACTCCCCCACCTGATATAATTACATTTATGGTATTGGATAATGGACAAGTTTATCCTTTGGGTGTAGCTGCTAATAATATAAAATTGAATTCAGGAAGGGTTATACAATATTTGAATTCAAAAGTTAAAGGATATTATTATACATATGATCCCAATAGAACCGTTAATGTTGCACCTGAATGTACAAAAGTAATAAATGGTGAGAAGAAACAAACTTGTAATTATGCTATTGTTTATCTGCAAAATAATGAAGGTAAGTCATTCTTTAACTATAGAGAAGCATATTGTTTATCTTTAGGTGGCAAAGAAAATCCATATGGTGAATATTGTAGTGGTATTGCACCAAGTGAATATTGTCCACCATCATCGAGTGATAAGGTTTTTGATTTGTGTACGATGACAAATGTAAAACCAATGTTTAGGTATAATTTTAATTAAATGAACTAAGACCTAAGATTAAAAATAAAATAGCTGTTAGATTTATCTAACAGCTATTTTATTTTGTAGCTTAATTAGTCTTTATTTGTAACTGCATTGTAGCAGTCTTCGCATATTGTTTCATAGCCTTCAATTTTACCTAATGGTCTATATTTCCAGCAACGTTCACATTTTTCACCTAGTGCTTTTGTTACATATATACTATAACCGTCTTCTGTATATTCATTCATAACATCTGCTGGTTTTTCGTTAACTACAAACGCTTGAGAAGTTATGAATATATTACATAATTCTTTTTCATATTTTTTCAATAAATCTGAGTTATCGGAAATAATATAAACAGCAGTTTCTAAAGAACTTCCTATTTCCTTTTCAGCTCTTAAAGGTTCAATAGCTTTTGTTACAATTTCACGAACTTTCAATATTTGAGTAAATTCTTGTTCTAAAGCTTCATTATGCCATTCTTTCTTAACAGTTGGCCAATCGGAAAGAAGAATACTTTCTAATCCGTCTTTTTGTGCTTCAGGAGTGTTCATCCAAATATCTTCAGCTTGATGAGGCATAACAGGAACTAAGATTCTTGTTAATGCTTGAGCTATTTCGTAAAGTACAGTTTGACAAGCTCTTCTTGATAATGATTTTTTACCGCTTGTATATAATCTGTCTTTCACAATATCAAGATAGAATGAACTTAAATCTACAGCTGCAAAATTTTGAAGATATTGGAAATATCTGTAAAACTCATAAGCTTCAAATGCTTCTGTAACATTTTCAATTAATGAATTTAGTTTATGAAGTGCAAATTTATCTATTTCTTTCAAATCCTCATATTTAACATAATCTGCTTTTGGATCAAAATCATATAAATTTCCAAGTAAAAATCTTGCAGTATTTCTAGTCTTTTTAAAGATTTCTACAAGTTGTTTGATGATTGTATCACCGATTTTGACGTCATTTCTGTAGTCGATAGAAGCAGCCCAAAGTCTTAATACATCAGTACCATATACTTTGATTACTTCTTGAGGTAAAACAACATTGCCTAAGGACTTACTCATTTTTCTGCCTTCACCGTCAAGAACAAATCCGTGAGTTAATACTGTTTTGTATGGAGCTTTACCTGTAGTAGCAACAGAAGTTAATAAAGAAGATTGGAACCAGCCTCTGTGTTGGTCAGAACCTTCTAAATACATTTCAACAGGAAGATTACCAAGTTCTTCACTTCTTTTTTGAACAACTGCTCTATGTGTACATCCTGAATCAAACCAAACATCCATAATATCTGTTTCTTTTCTAAAGTGTACATCGCCGCATTTTGGACACTTATAGCCTTTTGGCATAAGTTCTTCAGTTGTATGGTTTACCCAAGCATCTGAGCTTTCTTTTTCGAATAAATCCGCAACATGATTGATAGTTTCATCATTAACAATAACTTCACCGCAGTCTTTGCAGTAGAATACAGGAATAGGTACACCCCAAGCACGTTGACGGGAGATACACCAGTCAGAACGATTTTCAACCATGTTTGTTATTCTTGTTTCGCCAGCAGCCGGAATCCATTTTACATTTCTTATTGCTTCCAAAGTTTGTTCTTTGAACATATCAACTTTAACAAACCATTGATCTGTAGCTCTATAAATAACAGGTTTTTTACATCTCCAGCAGTGTGGATAGCTGTGAGTTATATCTTGTTTTGCTAAGAGTGCTGTTTTTTCTTCAAGTTTGTTTATAACAATTTCATTACCCTTATAATAAGGAATTCCTTCTAAATCAGGGTCTTCAAATTTATCACTTTTTCTCCAAATACCTTTTGAATCAAGAGGCGAAAGAGTTTCTATACCATATTTTTGGCAAACTTCCCAGTCTTCAAGACCGTGTCCTGGAGCTGTATGTACACAACCTGTACCGGCGTCTAATGTAACATGGTCTCCAAGAATTATTCGACTTAGTCTGTTATATAAAGGATGGAATACATTTAGGTTCTCAATTTCTGCACCTTTTAAAGTTCCTATCGTTTTTATATCTGTTTCTTCCCAAGCTACATCTTTTAAGAAGTTATTTAATAATTCTGTAGCTACAATATATCTGTCATTTTTATATTCAAATACAGTATATTCAAGTCTTGCATTCAAACAAACAGCTAAGTTTGATGGAATTGTCCACGGAGTTGTTGTCCAAATAACAACATATAAATCTTTTTCTGATTTTTCATTGATAAGAGAATAAACTTTTTCTTGGTCTTTATTATCAAATTTGAAACGAACATAAATACTTGTAGAAGTATGATCAGCATATTCAACTTCAGCTTCAGCTAAAGCGGTTTCACAAGAAGCACACCAATAAACTGGTTTTAAACCTTTTTGAATATAGCCTTTTTTATACATTTCACCAAAAACTCTGATTTGTTCTGCTTCAAAGTCAGGAGCAATAGTTAAATAAGGTTTTTCCCAATTTCCCCATACTCCAAGTCTTTTAAAGTTTTCTTCTTGTCCTTTAAGATTTTTTAGTGCAAATTCTCTGCATTTTGCTCTTAATTGTCCTGGAGTTAATGCTTCTCTTCCGCCTTTTATGTTCTTTACAACGGCATTTTCGATTGGAAGCCCATGTGCATCATACCCGGGAACATATGGGGCATAATAACCTCTTTGGGCTTTATATTTAAGTATTATATCTTTTAAAATTTTATTTAAAGCTGTACCGATATGAATTTTATCTGAACTTAAGTA
>CALUUL010000037.1 GCA_944323945.1 Candidatus Gastranaerophilales bacterium | reverse complement strand
AGTGGCGAAATTGGTAGACGCGCATGATTCAGGTTCATGTGGGTAACACCTTGAGGGTTCAAGTCCCTCCTACGATAATTAAAAAGTAAAACAACTATATTAAATGACATATCTTGAAAATAGTTGTAATATATGCTAAAATGTATATGTACTCTAGCTCTAATAAGAAAGGGCGTAGGTCTGCTAGACAGATTCCCTTAGTACAGAAGCAAGCAAGTGTATGTCTTGTACATACACTTTTTTAATGCTATATAATGAATATGATTGAGAAATATTATTTTGAGTTTTCAAAATATACTGTCGTTTAATGCGACTTGAAATACAACTAAAAGAGAGATTAAAAACTGCTCTTTTATCTTATTACAAAGAAGATATAATTAGTGTTTTTCAAAAATTTTTCTATAATCAAGATAGATTATCTCGGTATAATAAAAATACTGGGAATTCTTTTCTTGCAATATTAAAAAATCCACAAATGTTACCTTCTCAAAAATCTATAAAATTAGTTAACATAATGTACTTATCTGATATATTGTTTATTATTTTATGTTGCAAACAATTCCAAATATCAGAAATCACATATAATTTTTATTTAAAAGTCCCTGAAAAGTTTGGTACATTAATAAGTTCACGACAATCATTATTAGATTTAAGAAACACAATTGCTCATTACAATTTTAGAGATTATGAAAAAAATAAGAATAAATACCTTGATACATTAATGTTGTTTGAAGTACATATGGGCAGGAATATTAAAGGGATTGTAGAATTTCCAAGATTTTCAAAAAAGCCTTCTATCAAAGCAATTCTAATGACAATTAAAAACCTACGTCCGGATTTATTAGATATAGATTTTAATAATGACAATGAAATAGAATATTTTTATAATAAGCATAGAATTTTATTGGATTTATGCGATGAAATTGCTTTATATAATGGATATACTCCTGTAGAATTACCATCACCTTGGACTATATTTAGAGCAATGTATAGTTTAAAAGCGAACATTAAACAAAAGCAAGAAATAGATGTTTATTCTTTGCCTTTATTTTCGGATTTAAATAATAAATAAACTTAAAATTTACTTTTTCTTATATTTATGACACTTACAAGTTTGATTAGAACATTCACCATTTGTATTAAGATTAAGTATTTTCGGGGTAATATATTCAACATCAAAATGATATATATCAGCAAGCTTTTTTACCCTGTTAAAATAAACCATTTCTTTTGTAGGATTTTCTAAAATTAAAACAACCTTACCTTTTTTGCCTGTCATTCTTTGATAATGTAATGCTTGTCCTATACTTTCTGCCCATTTATTTGCAAAGTCAAACTCAACAGCATTATTATCCGTAAGGCAATCAACTCTTGTATAGTCTTTATTTTCATATTCCATAATACCATTATGAGCAATACACCAAGTCCGTTGATAACTTGTTTCATTATGTTGATGATGTACATGTTTCCAACCCAAATTACAAATTTCATATTCATATAATGATGCAAAAGACTTACAAATAGAAATGAAATATAAAAAAAATATAATTATTATTTGCATTTGAATATTGTGCATAACTTTTCCATAATTATATTAATAGACTAATACAACAATATAAAATATTCAAGCAGATTATGCTTAATTATCTTATTATAATATGCTTGAACATGTCATATTCTAAATAATATGGGAAATAATTTTAACAAACAATTTGGTTCAAGATTAAAAGAATTAAGAACAATTGCCAACATTTCACAAGAAGAACTTGCTGAAGCAGTTGGTGTCTCACCACAAACGGTTTCCTATTGGGAAAACGGTCATAACCCTGTTACATTTGGTAAATTACCTATTATTGCAAAAGCATTAAATATTCCAGTATACAGACTTTTTATATTTCCAGATTTTAAAGCAAATAAAGATTATCTTAACACCTTAGAAACAATAGATTCAAAGAAACTAAATGCTATTTTAGATATTTTAAGAATTATTGAATCAATAAAATAATTAATTTAATTCTTACAAATTAAGTAAGACAAATCAAAATTGGCTTTTATCTGATTTGGGGAAATTACTTTCTCTTAATACAGCTAAGGCTTCACAATATATTTCAAGTTCAAGCCCAAGCTCCTTTGAACGCTTTTCCATATATGCTATTTGTTCATATATCTCAGGAGTAAAATCAGGTTGATGAGTATTATACCAATCTTGTTCCACGCTTAAACTAACTGCTTTTACGCCATTTTTTATGACTTCATTAAACCACTTATTTATCTCTTCGTAGTTATCATTAACACCTGGGTATAAAATATATTTGACTTTTAATAAATTATTTTCACCTTGTGCTTTTGCATATTTTCGGATATTCTCCCAAACCTTATTATAAGCTTTTACCTGTTTTATCTTTTCATACGTCTCTTTGCAGCCTGAGTCCGTTGAAATTACTAGACTTATTGCACCAAGTTTTAAACCTTTTGCTATACTTTTAGAAAATTTTATTCCTGAAGAATTTATTCGTATATTTTTACAGCCTTTTTCTAAAAATAAATCAATTAATTTATCAAATTCCTTTAATATTGTAGGCTCACCGCCTCCAAATATTATGCAGGACTCTTCCGTCTTTTTGATAATACCCTTTTTAAACATATCCTTTACAATCGGATAAAGATGATATTCCTTATATGAATTAAACTTCTTTTTGTCGTCCATTGTATAGCAATATGTACAATTACAATTACATTTAGTCCAATGATTAAATGTAAAATGATTTATATAATTTTCCTCATCCCAATCTTTTTCATGAAGATATATGCAATCTTTACAAGCATCAAGATATATCCCTTTTTTATGCTGTTCTTTCAATTTCTCTTTTATTGCAAAAATTTCATTCCAATCAAAAATTTCGCCGTGGTAATTCTTTTTTATTGTTGTCTGATACTCTGTTTCTCTGCCCTGTAAATATCCATAACAACATAAACGCAGTTCATCTGTCCTAAACTCTATTCCTCTATTTACCCATTGACAGCTTTTATATTGCATAAAATAATCCTTCTTTTGTTATTTTACATTAACTCAAGCAAGCATTGCAATATAATAATTAAAAAGGAAAACGATAATTATTCAAAACTACCGTTTTCTAATCTTTATATACCTATTAATTAAAGCTTATTGATCGTATTCTTTTTCGAAACCGAATAAAGAACTTACTGATTCACCATCATGAATTCTGGAAATTGCTTCGCCTAATAATGGAGCAACACTCAATTGAGTGATTTTCTGAGGCAAGAAGCTTTGATTCAACGGAATAGTATTTGTAACAACAACTTCCTTAATTGGTGCTTTTTCCAACCTTTCCAAAGCAGGGCCTGAAAATACCGGGTGAGTTGCACATACATATACATCCTTTGCACCCTTGTCTTTTAATAATTGAGCAGCACCGCATATAGTTCCTGCCGTATCAATTATATCGTCGAACATAATACAAGTTTTATCTTTAATATCACCAATTATATTAACAGCAATAGCTTCATTATGACGATTTCTTCTCTTATCTATAATTGCCATAGGTGAATTCATATGTTTAGCAAAATATCTGGCACGTGAAACTCCGCCCATATCTGGTGATACAACAACCAAATCATCTTGAGGAATATTTAACCTTTTAACATAATCAACAATTACAGATGTTGCATAAATATGATCAACTAAAATATTAAAGAAACCTTGAATTTGACCTGTATGCAAATCCATAGCTAATATTCTGTCAGCTCCTGCAGTTGTTAATAAATCTGCAACTAATTTTGCAGTAATCGCTTCTCTGCCAGAAGTTTTACGGTCTTGTCTTGCATATCCGTAATATGGAATTACAGCCGTAATTGACTTTGCACTTGCTCTTTTAAAAGCATCTATTATTATTAATAATTCCATCAAATTTTCATTTACAGGATTACAAACTGGCTGAACAATAAATACGTCATCACCTCTTATACTTTCTTGAACCTGAACATATATTTCTCCATCGGCAAAGTTTTTTACAATCATTGGTCCTATCGTTGTACCCAAATATTCGGCAATTTCTTCTGCCAATTTAATATTTGAACGTCCTGCAAAGAGTTTTATATCATGCGTAGGGTTAATTGTTTTTGTTCCTTGTGGAAACGCCAATTCCAATTCCATTATTTATTGCCTCCTGACAATTTTTCAATTTTCATTTTTACCCAATTTGAAATTATTCTTAATGGAGAACGAGTGACAGCCAAAGAATAAGCTTCAACATCTTTTGTTATTATGCTTCCGGCTGCAACCGATGCCATTTCATTTATTGTAACTGGTGCTACAAGAACTGAATTAGAACCTGTATTCGCACCATCTTTAATTACTGTTTTTGATTTAACCTTACTTATAGGATTATAATTTGCAGTAATTGTTCCTGCACCAATATTGACTCTTGAACCAAGTTCTGAATCACCTATATAACTTAAATGAGAAACATTTGTATTGTCTTTTATCACAGATTTTTTTATTTCTACAAAATTACCTATTCTAACATTATTCCCGATTATTGCACCATCTCTTACATGAGAGAAGGGACCAATTTTACAATTTTTACCAATTGTATTTTTCCCTGTTATATATACATTAGGTAAAATAATAGTATCAGCACCAATAGTTGTTTCAGGTGAAATATATGTTGTATCAGGGTCAACAATCTGTACGCCTTCTTGCATTAGATTAATTAATGTTTTTTTATTCAAAATTTTTGTTGCTTCAGCCAACTGAACTTTTGAATTTATACCAAATATTTCTTCATTATTATCTAAAATATATGATTGTACTGATAGATTTTTTCCAACTGCCCATTTTACAATATCAGTTAAATAATATTCTCCTTGGGCATTATTATTTTGAAGATTAGAAAAAGCATCGGACACTGTTTTCCAATTAATACAATATATTCCGGCATTAATTTCTTTAACTGCTTTTTGTTCGGGAGTTGCATCTTTTTCTTCTACAATTGCAACAAATTTATTATTTTTATCTCGAATTATTCTGCCATAATTTTTAGGATTTTCAAAAATTGCAGACATGACAGTCAAATCAGCATGATTATTATCATGAAACTCAATAAAATTTTTAATTGTATCTGCTGTAATTAAAGGAGTATCGCCACAAACAACAATTACATATCCATCAAAATCTTTTAAATATGGTGTTGCTTTATTGACTGCATCACCAGTGCCAAGCTGAGGACATTGCATTATACATTTTGCATTTTTATAATTATTTTTTACAAAAGCCTCTACTTTTTCTGATTCATGACCAACAATAACAAAGTTTTCATCAACATATTCCGTATTGTTAAGCACATCTATAACATAACCTAAAAGTGGCTTATTAAATATTAAATGAAGGACCTTGGGGAGCTCTGACTTCATTCTTGTACCCTTACCTGCAGCAAGAACAATAGATTTAACTTTCTTTTCCAACATTTTTTCTATTCCTTCAAACTTATATTAATATTTTACACAAAAAAACAGACATGACTTAAAGATTACTGTTATAATTGATAAAAATTAATAATTCACTAAAAGTAAAGAATTTATACAATATAAGAAAAATATAACAAAAAAAAATAATGCTTACTTTTTAAAATAACATCAATAAATGGAGGAATATAAATCATGAGAACTCAAGAGACAGGAAATAATAATTTATTTTCAACTCCAAAACTTATATCAACCTCAATATTAGGTGGCTTAACTGCAGCTGGTGTCGAAAGAGCATTTCTACCATCTGAAGTAAAAGCAGCAATAAAAAATACAAGATTTGGCGAGGATGCTTTCTTAAAAAAAACAGCTAAATGTGCTGAAAAAACCATTAAAAATTTAGGAACCTCCAAAATAAATGCACAACAAGTAATCGAAAATGCAAAGAATATGTATCCTGATTTCGTAAAAACTGCAAAATCTGCAAACAAACAGTTTGCAAAAACATTTATCGGAATAGCTGGAACTATTATGGCTGCAAAACTAATTAGTTCTGCAATTTTAAAATCTAGAACATCAAAAGAACAATAATATAATTTGCAAATATATATAATTTATTGTCTAATAAATATATGGATATTGTAGTCAATAAATCAAATGGATTAAACGGAATTATTGAAATTCCTGCTGATAAGTCAATTACACATAGGGCATTTATGTTTTCAGCTCTTACAAAAGGAAAAGTTAGAATTTCTAACTTTTCTAAAGGTGTTGACTGTATGTCCACATTAAAAATAATTCAAAATCTTGGTTGCAATATAGATTATCTTAATGAAAAAGAACTAATAATTAACGCAAAAGAAGCGATAAAAAGACCGCTAAGTCCTCTTGACTGCGGAAATTCCGGGACAACAACAAGACTTATGATGGGAATATTAGCCGGTCAAAACTTTAATTGCGAGCTGTTTGGTGATCAAAGTCTTTCTAAACGACCAATGAAAAGAGTTATTACCCCACTAGAACTTATGGGGGCAAAGTTTAAGCACAACGACTATAAATTGCCTATAGAAATTAATGGAACAAAACTAAACGGAATTGATTATAATTCTCCATTAGCTTCAGCACAAGTAAAATCTTGCCTATTACTGGCTGGTCTTAATGCAGAAGGTAAAACATCCTTCACAGAGCCATATAAATCAAGAAATCATACAGAATTAATGTTTGAATATATGGGTGCAACAATACAAATAGATGGCAATAAGGTTACTGTTTCCAAATCTCAATTAAAACCTGTTGATATAAACATCTGCGGAGATATTTCATCTGCAGCTTTCTTTATTGTTGCTGCATTAATAACTCCAAATTCTGACATAATAATAAAAAATGTTGGTATTAATGAAACAAGAAGCGGAATTCTTGATATTCTAAAATCAATGAATGCAAATATTAAAATTTTAGACAAAAGAACTATATCAAACGAAGAAATTGCAGATATTAGAGTAAAATATTCTGAATTAAAGGGAACTACAATACAAGGTGCTATAATTCCAAGATTAATTGATGAAATTCCAATAATTGCAGTGGCAGCAACACAAGCACAAGGTACGACTATAATAAAAGACGCACAAGATTTAAGGAATAAAGAAGCAGATAGAATTACAGCAGTAAAAACTGAATTGAAAAAACTCGGAGCTGATATTGAAGAAAACCCTGATGGTTTAATTATAAATGGAAAAAATGAACTTTTGGGAGATTGTGAAATAGAATGTTATCACGATCATAGAATTGCAATGAGTGCATATATAGCAGGCTTAATATGTAAAAAACCCATTAAAATTAATGAATTTCAATGGGTAGATATTTCTTTTCCTGAGTTTTTGAACCTAATAAATAATTTAGCTACTTATTAGGATATATTACGTGTGAGTCACCATTTTTACCGACCTTAAACGAAATATATATTCTTTCGCCTTTATAATCATCAGGTGGAACATTAAAACTAATAATCTTAGATAAGGCAACTAAAACAGAATTATCAAGTGTTTCATTATGTGTAGTCGCAACAATTCTCTTCGAGACAACAGTACCTTCTTTATCAATTGTAAATTCGACTTTTGCTTCCCCAGAACCTTGAACAATTGTTTTATCCCATTTTCTATCGAATTCCCCACCTATTTCAACTAAATATTCTCTTAAAGTTGGAGAAATATATCTAAATTTTGTATTTAATAAAGGAAGATTTGCAAGCGGATCTTTTGCCTTTCTATATGTTGATTGAACTGTATTATCCCAAAAAGTATCAACACTAGGAATTTTTACTTGCTCCATTGCAACTTTTTGTTTAACTCTTTCCATTTTCTTTTTCTTATGTGGAGGAAAAACAAAAATTATTAAAACACAAAGAAATAAAACAATTCCAGCAACAATCAAAGACTTTTTCTTTTCAAGTTCTTCTCTCTTTATTTCTTCAGCTTCTTCAGGTGTCAGCTTTTTCTTTGCTTTTACATGTTTAGTTTGTCTGGGTTCTTCTTCATAATACTCTTCTTCAAAAACTTCTTCAAAAGTATCATTTCCACAATCGCAATATTCAGGACACTCACTATATTCAGCATAACACTCTGTACATCTATACATTATTTATTTTCCTTCAAATTAATAATCTTTATCAACTTTTTCTAATAATTCTTCTCTAATTATTATTTCAAACTTAGTATTACCTAGCATTGTTGTTTCCATAATAAGGATTGCTGTTGGCAATAAAGCTGCAATAAAGCTCAATATCATACCCATTACATCTCCGCCCATTACTCCTATAAAGTATGAAACGTTCATTGTAATTTCAATAAATACAACAGCAAGCGCTATTAAAAAAAACTTTTTAGACTCTTTCTTTAAATTTTTACTACTTTCTACACCATGCAATGCAACACCATGAATATTATAATCGCTAAAGCCATCTTGTTTAATTACATTTGATGCCAACACTCTTTTTGTTGTTGCAAATGATGTCGCAAAACAATGAAATGCAAATACTATCATAAATACAGCAAGTGCTAAAAAGATTGGTGAAAATTTAAAACCTTCAGCAAGTCTTATCCATCCTGCAGCTTCGGGGAAACATTCTGCCAATGTTTGAGATACACCATATGCCAAGAATGGTGCAGTAAGAGCACCAACAACGTACTCTATTCCTGCTTTTATTTCAAGATTGAATATTTTATTACTAATATCCTTTAATTTTTTTCTTGAAATATTATTTACATATAATGCAATCCATTGCTGATAATCTTTTACTACAGATTGAAAATCTTCTCTGCTTTCATAGCTATCAAGTTCTTCACCAGTTTCCGCAATTGTATTTTGTATTATTGCAGCAAATATACCTAAAAAAATACATAAGAAAGAACAACCGATAAGCATTTGTGGAATCAATAAAGGCAAAGAATATGTATGTAAAGCTACCTCAACCAAACTAAATAATATACAAGCTGCAAATATGCCACCACCTGATAACAAACATAAACTTTGAATAGTTTTTGAGGATTGATTTACCTTAACTTTACCTTTATTTTGAAGTGTTAAAAATTGACCCAACTTCAATACCAAAGTCACAACAATAAAACCTATCGCAGCCAAGAACAAAATTCTATTCTGCATTTGTTGTCCTTGAGGTGAATCATATCTAAATATATCTTTTAGTATTAATGCCATTGAAAATGGAACAAAGATTATAAAGAAATTCAAAAAGGCTAAAATAATCTCATTCTGAACTAACTTATTTCTTAAATAATTAGCCTTATAAGCTATTTCTTTTGTAATAAGAGCTCTTCTTCTTTCAATATCTGCTTTTTTTCTATCAATTTTAATTTTAGTTTGAGCTCCAACTCCCTTACCATAAAGTGTCTCAATATCCTGTTCATTGAGTTCTTCATCTTCAATCATGGTAATTGTTCGTTTATTTTCTGCTTTCTTTATTCTTTCTGCATTTTTTCTATTAGCAAGTTCTAAAGAACCAGGCACTACTTTTGGATTTGTTCCGGCTGCTGTAATTTTTATACTTATATATTCATCTGTATCAGCTATCATCAATTTACATAATGAACCAATCTCTATAGAATGCCCAATTGGCTGACCTCTAAAAAGGACTTTATCACTTTTAAAATTATTAACTATCTGCCATCTACCATTTTCTAATTTTTGAAGAGAAATTATCAAATCAAAATCAAGATTCAATTTAAAATTACAATTAGGTGCTGTACCTATATTAATTACATTAGAATCATTGAAAACTTTCTCATTATTTTTTGACGTTATGGTAACTTTCATTAAAATCCTCTATCTTCCTAATGCTTCTAAAATTTTTCTTACCGCCTGATCAACATTTTCCTCTGAAGCAACAACAAGATTTCTTTCTTTTATCACAGGCAACAATGAATGTCTGACTTCATCCAATTTCTGAGGATGAGCATACAGAAATGCCAAAGTCAAATCAGGCACATACTGTAATGTCTTTTGAATATTTTTCGGCAATGTACTCCAATTAATCTGTTTTGTTATATCACCCTCATTTTCCAAATCACCAAGAATTATTATTGCAGGTTTATAACCATCTTGTTTATATCTCAATGCATCTCCGATTGCTTTCTTTAGAGCTAAACCATATGCAGTACCAAAAGACTTATCATCATAGGCACCACGTTTTTTTATAGCTTCTTTCATCGCAACTAATTTATGAGGATTTCCATTATAAACACTATATGTATCTTCCGTTACAACATATACCAATGCTTGATCTTCGGAATCCAACCTTTTTGATATTTTTAAAATTGTTTGTTCTTGCTGTGCGAGAAGCGATCTGTTTGATGCTGATACATCTAACAAAAAGACTGCTGCAACCGGTTTAAACTCACTTAAGTCTAAGTTTTGGAAACCAACAATAATCAGTTTAAGTGCATAAACAGCAACCAACAACAATAAACCTAATGTACAACTTCTTCTAAACATACTACTCTCAAAACTACTATATAACAACAAAATTGTATCATATGTTTTTATTTTTATGCAAGTTGTTTCTTTTCTTAAATATCCAAAAGTCAGGATGTAATAATGCTAAGAATGGGATCAACTCCAACCTACCTATAAGCATATTAGAAATACATATAAATTTAGATGCAATTGTCAATCCGGCAAAAGTTCCCATTGGACCAAGCTCACCAAATGCAGGACCTACATTACCAAGGCTAGCAATTGCACTTGTCAAGCCTATTATAGTATCTTGTTCTATAAATACCAATAAAACAGCACTTATTACAAAAAGCGTATAATAAAAAATTACAAATGAAATCATTTGTTTTACAACATCTTCATTTATAATTGATCTATTTATTTTTATAGGATAAACTCCATTTGGATGATAAATTTTTGATATCTGCCTTTTTAAATATTTAAATATAAAAATTATCCTTAATAATTTCAAACCACCTGATGCTGAACCTATTGATGCTCCTGAAAACATTAATAAAAATAATAATAACTTAGCTCGCAGATTCCATTCATTATAATCGACTGATGCAAACCCAGTTGTTGTTATTATAGATATAACTTGAAATAATGCTGCTTCAAACGCTTCTTTAAGTTCATATATACCGTGAGTAGTTAATGTTACAGCAATAGATAAAGTAAAGAAAATTACAACACACAAATAAAGTTTAAATTCATCATCTTTTAAAAGTGCAAGAAAATTACGTTTTACATATACTTTATATTGAAGGGCAAAGTTCATTCCTGATAAAAACATAAAAAATGCTATTACCCAAAATATTTTAGGCTGAGCATAGTCCATTATACTGTTCTGGGCAGGAGAAAGACCACCACCTGACAATGTAGAACAAGAATTACATATCGCATCAAAAATAGGCATACCGCAATATTTCAAAGCACATATTTCTAATATAGTAAGAATAAAATATATTAACCACAAACCTGCGGCTGTTTGCCTGATTCTTGGAGTTAATTTAGTATCAGTAGAACTTGCCCCGGGAAATTCTGCAGCGAACATCTGTCTACCTGCTATTGAAAACTGAGGCAAAACAGCAATAAATAATACCAATATACCCATACCGCCAAGCCATTGGCTAAAAGATCGCCAAAAGAACATTGTTTTTGGATACAATGAAAAATCAGTTAAAATTGTAGCACCTGTTGCTGTAACGCCAGATACACTCTCAAAAATAGCGTCTATCGGACTAAGTCCAAAATGTAGGAATGTAGTTGCTGATAACAATGCAAAAGATATCCACGCCAATAAAACCAACACAAGTGTTTCACTTTTATTTATATTATTAAATTCTTCTCCGCTTTTTTCTTTTCCTTTCAATATCAAGCTAAGTAAATAAGCCAATATTGAGGCATATACAAAAGGCTGATATGCATTTACCTCTTTGTAAATGAATGCACATATACAAGGAATAAGCATTACTACAGCAATATATTTTAAAATCAGACTTAATGTATTAAATATGTATCTATAATTCATATATTAAATGCACCTTTTAAAATAATTTAATATCGAATCAGAATTATTTTGAGTTGTAAATACAATCAAATTATCAAACGGCATTATCTGTGTTGTACCACGTGGAATTATAATTCTATTTCTTCTTTGAATAATTGCTATAATGGCTTTGCAAGGTAATTTTAAATTCATAATCATATCTGTTTTAAAATCAAAAGGAATAGATATTTCTA
The DNA here is from genome assembly GCA_944323945.1 of Candidatus Gastranaerophilales bacterium. Next base: position 6,285 of record CALUUL010000037.1, on the reverse strand, counting down.
AAACTTTTCCTTGTCCTCTTTCAACTGTAGCCAGAATTTCAACTTCTGTTTTTATTAAATGATTTTCTATATCGTCAATTGCAGCAGCATCCTGAGAAATAGCAACATCTATACCAACTTTTTCAAATATATTGGCATTTGCGTTCTTTGAAACTCTCGTAATAACCTTAGGCACACCCATTTGTTTTGCAAGCAAAGAACAAAGCAGATTCTTTTCATCATTGTTAGTAACACTAACAACAACATCTGATGCGCCGACTCTTTCTTCTTCTAAAAGTCCATAATTCGCACCATCCCCATTAATAACAAGTGTATTCTTGAGATTTTCAGTAAGCTCAACACAACGATCATAATTAAATTCGATTATTTTAATCTTCATATTTACTTTTTCAAGATTTTGAGCAAGCATTAAACCAACATTACCGCCACCTATTATTGTAACTTGTTTTACATCATTTTTATCTTGGAAAAATTTATTTGCAAGGATATCTAAAGAATACGAAGACCCCATAAATATAACTTTATCATTTAACAGCAATTCCATATCGCCATTTGGAATGAACAATGTATTATCTCTTGTAATACCAACAATCAAAGTATCTTCAGGAAAACTACAGTCTTTAATTTTTTTATTAATGAACTTTGTACCTTCTACAACCCTATACTCAAGAAGCCTTGCTTTTCCATTTGCAAAATTTTCAACATCTATAGCATTAGGAACCGTTATAATTCTGAAAATTTCTTGTGTCATTAATTCTTCAGGCCACAAGATATAATCAATCATTAGTTCTCGCTGATACTTTGACCCTCTAACTAAAGATAATGATTCTACATTTTCTTTCTTACTTACAAAACAAACTGTTTTTAACTTTGTCATATTAGTAACAGTAAGACAAGCTACAATATTTGCTTCATCATTATCACTACAAGCAATAAATATATCTGCGTCTTTTATTCCAATTGACTCAAGAGTAGCAATATTTGAACCCGAACCTTGAACATATTCAATATCAAGTTTTTGAATTTCATTATTACTGTCAACACCATCATCAATAACAATAATATCGTGGTCTTCATATAGCTTTGCTGCAATTAAACAAGATGTCTCATTTGCACCATATATTACAATTTTCATAAAATACCCTTTTTAATTCAAGTTATAATCTAAAAAGAGATTTTTGTCTATTACTATACATTTTTATATAATTATTTTAAATTGCAGCAAGCTCCTGTGTTATAAGCTTTTTTAATTCATTATCATCTGTCCTTTGCGCAACAATATATGCTTTTGATAATAATTTTTTTGCTTTTGCCGAATTTCCATATTGCATCATAACTGCAGCTGCACTTCTATAATTCTTTGCAAGATTTACATTATCTTCTATTCTAGAAAAAGATTCCGCAGAACTTCCATATAAACTTAAAGCTTTTGCTCTATCACCTAACTTCTCAGACATCTTGGCACTCTTTGAATATATTATTCCAAGAACTTTTTCTTCTCCTGTCTCTTCTGCCGCAACAGATGCCAAATCAATAAACATATACGCATTTTCTTTATCATATCTACTTGTATGGATTTGAGCCAAATCAGTCAAAGCTTGAGTTTGAAGTTTCATATTATCTGCCTCTCCTGCATATGAAACTGCCGCACAGTAATGTTCAACTGCAGGCTCAAATTTAACATAATCATCATATATTTTGCCCATTGATAAATGAGCTCTGGCTTTTATATTAGTATCTTCACTCTGCTTTGCTGCTCTATCATAATTATACAAAGCATCTTCTATTTGATTAAACCCATCATAAAGTCTGCCTTCTTCATAATGTATCATAGCCGCTGTTTGTATATCCCCAATTTCTTGAGCATAATCCATTGTATTTTCAAACGCATACAAAGCTTTTTCATTACTATCAATTGCTGCATATTTTTTTGCTTGAATAAACATTCTTCTTAATTGAGGATCCGATGGAACATAAACTCCGTTTTGAATTCCTATCTGCGGTTTTTCTTCTGCAATAATATTTTCTGTACTTTCAGAAGCATCCTCAATTTGCTGAGGAGAAAAAGTTGTACCTTCAGCTAAGAATGATTGGTCAACAGAAGGAATAGATGACTTATAATCTATTTTTTGTAGAAATAATGCATCTACCCAATTTTCAACAACCTTGGACGGCTTCTTAAGTGTATTTGTTATATATTCGTCTAATATCTGTGAAGCGTTTTTTAAATTAGATTGAATAATTTGAGCATTTGGACTATCTTTTCTTGATTGGTTTTCTATTAAACTTAAGTAAGAAGCAACCTCTTGTTTAATATCCTCTGGAGCACCTATTGCATTCGTTGTGTTCCGAAAATCCATCAATACCTGATCTATACCGATTTGTTTTTTAGTATAGTCTATGGCAACTTTTTCTCCATTAGGGAAATATGCATTACCATTTGCTTGCTTTTTTTCTTGTTGTTGCGTATTTTCTGCACTATGTGAAGACTGAGGAGTCTTCTCCTCATCACCTTTTCTTGTAATTTGTCTTTTATTTACACCCTGATAAAAATTAACATATCCCGGGTATATAGAATTATACAAGTTTTACCGCCTCACAATATTATTTAATACACAACTAATTCTACATACATTAGTATGTACTTTTTCATAAACATTTTAAATACACTATTTAGTGTATTAATGATATTGAAACCAAAATCAAAAATATAAACTTGCACAATAAATATCAAAAAGTTAAACTTATTTAGAATAAAGAGATTATATTTATACATGTTTAGAAAAATTTTAATTGATGAATTAAATAAAAAGTATGCAGGTAAAGAGCTAATGTTCTGCAATAGAATATATAATGATATTTTATTTTGGCCCTTTTCAATTCATACTTGTTGTCATTGTACTAAAAAGCCTTATTTACCACCTCTGTTATACCAAAATCTAATAAAAAAATTTAACTTTAGAGAATACATAAAAAATATAGATTATATTATGGAGCAGAATCAAAGACAAAATGCTGTATGTAAAGGTTGCAAATTTTTTCAAAAACAAATCATTCCTAAATTCCCTTATGAAAAAAATATAACTTTTTTTACAATAAATCATTTTACCAAATGTAATTCTAACTGTGTATATTGCGGAATTGGCAGGAAAACAGAGGATATAAAATACAATCTCCTACCAATCATAAAACAAATGGTAAGAGATAAAATAATTAATGATTCTTGTCTGTTTAATTGGGGCGGTGGTGAACCAACTATTTGTTCCGAATTTGAAAAAATTGCAAAATTTCTGCATAAAAATAAATTAAGGCAAGCAATAAACTCTTCCGGCATTGAATTCTCAAATACCATCCTTGAAGGACTAAAAGATGGCTCAATGAGTATTCAAATAAGTCCTGATGCTGGAACAGAAGAAACCTATAAAAAAATAAAACGACAAAATAACTTTGACAGAGTATGGAAAAATATAGAAAAATATGCACAATTTCCCAATATGCTTTTCGTAAAATATATCTTCTTTTCTTGGAACGCTAATGAAAATGATGTCAGATTATTTATACAAAAATGCATTGAAGCAAAAGTTAAAAATATTGTTATAGATTGTGAATCTAATAGTGTAAATAATCAAAAAAGTCCATTTGGAAAAATTACTGATGAAATTATTCAACTTGCTATACTTATGAAAAATTTGGCAATTCAAAATAATATAAATTATCAAATTTCATATCAATGGAAAGAAGAAGATAAAAATAAAATAGCATCGGCTTAAATCTAAAGTTTTTTTCATAAAAAAAAAGGAACTTTTTAGGGTTCCTCTGAAATCTTTTTCAATTTCCTCGTGTGTTAGTAAAGGTAGTAAGTAAGTAAGGTAAGTATTAATATAAAATCTTTTTATTTTTCTTTATCATCTACATATATATAAAGTATATATAAAATAAATAATTGCTATTTTCTTTCATTCTTTTACAAAACTTAATATTTGTAGTTTTAATTGAAAATCTTAATTAAGCTGTTATCATGAAAAAAAAGGAGATTGATATGAAAATAGCTGTAACATATGAAAATGGTCAAGTATTTCAACATTTTGGACATACTGAAGAATTTAAAGTATACGATATAGAAGATGGGAAAATAATAAAAACAGAAATTGTATCTTCTAATGAACTTGGACATAGTGCTTTGGCATATTTATTGGAAGAAAACAAAATCAATGTACTAATATGCGGTGGTATTGGAGGATGTGCAATTGGTGCATTAAATGACTACGGCATTGAATTATTTGCAGGGATAAAAGGCGATGCAGATAAAGCTGTAACCGATTATTTAGCAGGAAATCTTGTTCAAATGAACGAAGCAAATTGTTCACATCACGAACACCACGGAGAAGAAGGCCATTCCTGCGGACATTGCCACTAGTTACAATTCACGCATTATATCTGCACGGGTTATAATACCTTCAACTTCATTTTTTTGATTTATAACAATTGCCCATTCGGTATTGTTATTGTGCAATCTATAATAACAAGTATATAAATTATCATATTTATATACTTGTGTTGGATTTGTATTCATTATCCTACCAACTGGAATAATCAAATTATTGTTATCAGTTAAAACATCTTCTATATCTGCCTTTGTAATTATACCTTGAAGTCTTTTCTTTTCATCAATAACAGGATATGCATTATGTTTTTCAATATTCATAATTTTAAAAATACTATTAATATCATCATTAACAGTAAAGGATTTAACATCCTTCGTCATATAATTTTCAACTAATTTAGAAGAAAGCTGTGGATTATTAGAACTTTTCCTATAGCTTTCAAGTAGCAATTTAGAGTAAATAGGTTTTTGTCCAAGTTTTTCTGCGGTCATATCACTTATAGCAGAAACAAGCATTATTGGAAGTATAGATTCATACCCACCAGTCATTTCAAAAACCATAACAGTTGCAGTTATTGGAGTCCTTGCAACCGAAGATAAAAAAGCAGCCATACCAATAAAAGCCATTGTTGAAGGATTAATATCAAACCCGAATTTCAAAGCAATATAGCCAACAACATATCCTAAAAAAGCACCCAACATTAGCATTGGCAAAAATATACCCCCAGGAGCACCAGAGCCAAAACATAGTGGAGTCATTATAAATTTCACAATGAAAATCGTTAAAACAAGAACAATTGGGAAACCATTATTCAATAATTCTTCGACAACAGTATTACCACCTGAAAGAACTTGAGGTAAATATATCCCAACTATTCCTATTATTAATGAAGCAATTGCTGGTTTTATATAATCAGGTATTTTACTCAATTTTTCAAACAAATTATCAAAAAAGAAGATAGTTTTTGAAAACAGTACACCTAAAATTCCTGAAACAACTGCAAGTAATATGTATATGATAATACTCTCATAGTTAAACACAGCAGGAACAAATTCGCCTGAAAATATAGTCTTATTTCCTAATAAATATCTTGATACAGAAGATGCGGTAACTGTTGCAACTAAGCAAGGAAATAATATAGAAGAAGAAAATCGATTTAAAAGCTCTTCCAAAACAAATATAGTACCCGCAATAGGAGCATTAAATGTAGCTGCAATAGCAGCACCTGCACCAGATGCAATTAATGTATCTTTATTTGAATTTTTCAATTTAAATAAATTACCGACAAAAGAACCAACTCCGGCTCCAAGCTGAACACTAGGTCCTTCACGGCCTAACGACATACCTGTGCCTATTGCAGAGACACCAGCAATAAATTTTACAAAAATTGTTCTTATTCGGACAGTTTTACCACTTCTTTGCAAGCACATTTTTACAAAAGGTATTCCGCTGCCTTTTGTTTCCGGCGCCAGCTTAAAAACCAAAATTCCCGAAACTAAACCGCCAAATAAAGCAACTAATGGCAAGAAATATATATAATATTTTTTTGCTGAAAATTCAATAATAAAACTAAAAAGACTTTCTATACAAACTCTAAAAGAAACTACGACAACTCCGCAGAGAAGCCCGACCAGAATAGACTGCCAAACAATTTTACTTCTTAATAAGCTTGTTGTAAAAAGACCTGTCTTTTTAAAAAAACTCTTAATCATAACAAACAACAACTTTATACAGCTGCTTCTTGTTGTTTTTTCTTATACATTTTTCTGCGTCGCATTAAGTCAACAAAAGCCTCAAGTCTGGTAATATAACCGGCTCTTCCTGTTTGTTCATCTAATATCAACGTCAAAATAGGTATCTCACAATTTTCTCTCATTGTCGGGAATATATTTTGTGACAT
>CALUUL010000036.1 GCA_944323945.1 Candidatus Gastranaerophilales bacterium | reverse complement strand
ATACATTGGATTATAACTGCTGCAATTTTTTCTTTTGAATTTCCTATTTTTAAATTTCCTTTAATATGACTTTTCAATGTATCTGTATTACCAGTTGTTGTTAATATTGCAAGAACAAGCAATTCTCTGGTTTTAATATCCAGTCCTTTTCTTGTGTAAAAATCGCCAAAACAAACTTCTGTAAGCAAATTACTGACATCTATTCCCATTTCGTTTGGAACAGAGTTAAGCGCTTGTTCTATTTCATCTCCGTATATTGGATTTTGTATATTTTTACCTAGATTATATCTGTTTGTTTCATTAGTTGTTGTTGCACTTTCAAGAGGTAAATTAATTCCCTTTTCTATAAATACTTGGTTCATAATCTCAATAGCATTAAGAGTTTTTGGAAACCCAATAAATGGTGCACATTGATAAATTATTTCTCTTACTTCAAGTGGTGTTGCTCCTGTATTTAAAAGTGCATTTATGTGTGCTTTTAATTGTGGTAGTGTTTGTTGTACTGTGAGAGATGTTACTGTTAACATCTCTCTTATTTTATTATCTAAGTTCCCTATTTTGAAGATGTCACCAAAAATATATTTCTGTAGAATGCTCATCATTTCAGGGTCGGAACCAGTATTTGGATTCCAATTTGTTTTAAATAAATTTTCGTAATTTGCTTTACAAATATCTTCTCTTGTTTGTTTGTTCATAATATTTGTTTTCCTTTCTATAGAAAGTGCTTCCAGATAACTAAATTGAAATAAAAATAATAAGATTAAAATTGAAAATAATTTTTTAAACATACATATTACCTCTTTTTTTGTATTCTAATTATTTATCTATTTTTATAAAATAGCAAATACCTATATTGTATACTTATATATGCTTGACGAGCATATATAAATAAGATAATATTAATATATGGAAATTAGAGTTTTAAAATATTTTTTAACGGTTGTACAAGAGGAAAGTATTTCAAAAGCAGCAGAGGTTTTACATATAACCCAGCCAACATTGTCAAGACAGTTAATGGATCTTGAAAAGGAATTAAAAGCAAAGCTTTTGGTTCGAGGGAAAAGAAATAAGAAAGTTACACTCACTGATGATGGAAAACTATTAAAATCGAGAGCACAAGAAATTGTTGAATTGGCAAATAAAACCGAGTCTGAATTTTTATTTGATGAAAAGAATTTGACAGGGGATTTATACATTGGCGGCGGAGAAACTGAAGCAATGCGTATAATTGCAAGAACAGTTAAAAAATTATCCGAAATATATCCGAATATTAAATATCATCTTTATAGCGGAAATGGTGAGGATGTAAGAGAGAAACTTGATAAAGGACTTTTGGATTTTGGACTATTTATTGAGCCGATTGATAAAAAAGAGTATGGTTTTATTCAATTGAATGAAAAAGACAGATGGGGACTTTTAATGCGAAAGGACTCTTCTTTATCTTGTAAGAAATATATTGAACCAAATGATATGAGAAATATACCAATATTCACATCCAGACAATATTTAGTAAAAAATTTAATTTCAGGTTGGCTTGGATTTGACTTTGAGAAATTAAATATTATTGGTTCATATAACTTATTGTTTAATGCATCTATTATGGTGGAAGAAGGTTTAGGTTATGCTTTATGTATTGATAGATTGATTAATTTAACCGGAAATTCTAAACTTTGTTTTAAACCATTAAAACCATCACTTGAAGCTGGTATTCTTATTGCCTGGAAGAAAAATCAACCAATATCAAAATGTGCAAAAATTTTCTTACAGAAATTATCAGAGAATAATTCCTAAGAAAAAATAAATTCTTTTAATTTTATTAAAATATTGCTAATATGTACGTATTATGGATAAAGTTTTGGTTATATTATCTGATAATAATAAAGGTAAATTTATTTCAAAGGGATTTTCTTCTGCGTTTAAAGATTTATCTTATTTTGTATATGAAAAAAAAATATACGATTTAAATGTTGATGAAATAAAAAAAATTAGTCCTAAAATAATATTTATTTTTTGGACTGATGTTACGCAAGTTGATGAATTGTGTACTTTCCTTAAAAATTATAATTCTTCGGATTCGATTTTTATACACTGTGCCGAACTATTAAAAGATATTGCTTTTGATTGTATAAATAAAAAAAATCATTACTTATTTTATTCTGATTCAAAATCGAAAAAAAATAAGTATATACAGGCAATAGATTCAAAGGAATATAAGATAAAGTTTAGAGGGTTTAATTACGATATAACATTTGCAGGTAATCCTGCATTTAAAGATAGAGAATATCTTTTAGCGAAGTTAATATACAATTTTGGTTCAATTAATGTATTTTGCAGGTCTTTTGATTTTTATAAAAGTGTTGAAGAAATTCAAAAACAAAGTTTATTGGATGACTACTTTCTTGAATTATATAGACATTCCTATAGAGGTTATGTTGAAACACAAAAAGAACTTTCAAGAATATATTCTTCTTCAAAAATAAATATTGATATGTCGAAGAATTCAAATAAAAATATAAGTTATAGAAGTTTTGAAATTATGGCTTCAGGTGGTTTCTTGATTTCACCAAAGAGCAAAGATCTTATTACAAAATTTGAAGATGGAAGAGATCTTGAAACATATGTAAGTGCTGACGAACTTGTTGATAAAATAAGATTTTATCTTTCCAACCTAAATATTGCTCAATATATTGCAATAAATGGGAAAAAAAATACTGTTAGTAATCATTCTTTTTATGATAGACTAAAGAATATGTTGAAGGTGGTTTATGGCAAAAATTTTAGTAATAGATGATGATGAAGCAATTAATGAGCTTATAAAAGTAAATTTAGAGCTTGCTTTTTATAAAGTAATTACAGCTCTTGACGGAAATAAAGGTTATGCTTTAGCTAAACAAGAATTACCAGATTTGATTATATTAGATGTTATGATGCCTGAAGTAGATGGATATACAGTTGCTAAAAGAATAAGAGAAAATGAAGCAACAAAAGATATTCCAATAATAATGCTTACTGCGTTAAATATGCTTCAAAATAAAGTTCAAGGATTTAATATTGGTGTTGATGATTATATATGTAAACCTTTTGAAATTGAAGAACTTCTAGTTCGTATAAAAGCTTTGTTAAAAAGAACCAATAAAATTCCCAAATCTTTTGCGCTAAAAGAAGTTTTAACTCAAGGTGATATCACGTTGATTCCGGAAACATATTCTATTGAGATTAATGGAAAACAGGTTAAAGTTACACCAATAGAATTTGATATTGTAAATCTGTTAATGCAAAATTATGGAAATATGGTTTCAAGTGCAAAAATATTAAATGACGTTTGGGGCTATTCTGCTGATGATGCAGTAGAAACAATAAGAGTACATATGCGTCATATAAGAACAAAAATTGATAAAATTTCTAATGGTAAAAAATATATAGAAACAATTTATGGCGGCGGATACAGGTTGGTTCCTGACGGTTCGGCAAAAAAATAATAGTTATAAATTGCGCAAAAAAAAAATATTTTTGTATTTTAACCGAGTATGAAAATTGCTAATGTAGAAAAATATTTTTTTAATTTTGGTTCCAAAAAAACATTTAAAAAAATGTTCGATAAGTGTGCATATTCAGGAGAGGGTTTTGCTCCATATGACACCAGAACAATAGAACATATTATTCCAGTTGTTCAAGGTGGTGAAAATGAATTTTCTAATTATTTGGTTGTTAGAAGAAGCTGGAATATGGATAGAAGTGATAAACCTTTAGATGAATTTATAAAAGATAATCCACAAGTTAAGGAGAATATAATTGCTGCAGTTAATTCAAAAGAAGGACAAATTCTAGAAGGAATTAACTGGACAGAAGAAGTAAAAAAAACTTTATTAAAAGCAATTGGATATGATATCTTTAAGTAAAACCTGTATTTTTGTGTATAAAAATCTTAAAGAGTGGTTATTTTTTTAATAATAATATATAATGAAATCTTGTATTTGGTAGTAAAAGGAGAGTACAATGACATTTTTGGAAAAATGCCAAAGCGCTGTTAAAAAGTTATTTGCTGCTTTAGCATTAGCTATTTTTATTGGAGTGCCGGCATTTGCCGGAGAGGCGAATCTTGTAGTTCCTAAAATTCAAGGAGATAATTTTAATCTGTTAGTTGCAGGTATTATTGTTTCTGTCCTTGGGCTTATTTGGGGACTTATTGCTTATGGGCAAATAAAATCGGTTAAGGCTCATAAAGCTATGATTGAAATAGGTAATACTATTTTTGAAACTTGTAAGACATATCTTGTTCAACAAGGTAAATTTTTGATTGTATTAGAAATATTAATTGCAATTTGTATTGCATTCTATTTTGGTTTCTTGCAAGAGATGTCTGTTAAGAATGTTCTAATTATATTAGCAGCTTCTGTTGTTGGTATTTTAGGTTCTTATGGTGTTGCTTGGTTTGGTATTAGAATGAATACTTTGGCTAATGCCAGAACTTCATTTACAGCACTTAAAAATAAACCATTAGACATACTAAATATTCCATTGAAAGCAGGTATGAGTATTGGTGTATTATTGGTAAGTGTTGAACTTATTGTAATGCTTACAATATTGTTATTTGTTCCGGGACATTTAGCAGGTGCTTGTTTTATTGGATTTGCAATCGGTGAATCATTAGGTGCTTCTGCACTTCGTGTTGCTGGTGGTATATTTACTAAGATTGCCGATATTGGATCTGATTTAATGAAAATCCAATTTGGAATTAAAGAAGATGATCCAAGAAATCCTGGTGTAATTGCTGATTGTACAGGTGATAATGCTGGTGATTCTATAGGACCTACTGCAGACGGATTTGAAACATATGGAGTTACAGGTGTTGCACTTGTTAGTTTTATACTTTTAGGAGTATTTCCAGATTATCAAATCCAATTGTTAACGTGGATTTTTGTAATGAGATATTTAATGATTATTACTTCAGTTGTTGCATATGGAGTAAATAATTTACTAAATAAGGTTCTATTTGGAAATAAACCAGAATTTGACTTTGAAGCACCTTTGACAAATTTAGTTTGGTTGACTTCTATTTTATCAATTGCAATGACATTTGGAGTAAGTAATTATTTACTTGGTGAAATGCCAAATAATTTATGGTTAACTCTTTCAATAATTATAAGCTGTGGTACATTAGGTGCTGCTTTAATTCCTGAATTTACAAAAGTATTTACTTCTCCAAAAGCAAAACATACCTCTGAAGTTGTTACTGCTTCAAAAGAAGGTGGAGCATCATTGACGATATTATCAGGTATAGTATCCGGTAATTTCTCAGGTTTTTGGATTGGTCTTGTAATTGTTGCATTAATGACAATGTCATATTTTGCAAGTTTACATATACCATCAGAAATAATGATTTATTCATCAGTATTTGCCTTTGGTTTAGTTGCATTTGGTTTCTTAGGAATGGGACCTGTTACTATTGCTGTTGACAGTTATGGTCCAGTTACCGATAATGCTCAATCAGTTTATGAATTATCATTGATTGAAGAAATTCCAAATGTTGCAGATGAAATAAAAAATGAATTTGGATTTGACCCAAATTTTGATAATGCAAAGAAGTTCTTAGAACAAAATGATGGAGCAGGAAATACTTTTAAGGCTACTTCAAAACCGGTGTTGATTGGTACTGCAGTAGTGGGTGCTACTACAATGATTTTCTCTTTGATTCTTGTAATAAAAGAAACATTGGGAATTGAGCCTGAAGCAATTTTAAATTTATTAAATCCATATACAATTTTGGGTTTATTAATGGGTGGAGCTGTAATATATTGGTTCTCTGGTGCTTCAATGCAAGCAGTTACTACAGGTGCATATAGAGCTGTTGAGTATATTTCTAAACACATTAAACTTGGTGAATGTGATGATAAAAAAGCAAATGTTGACAATTCAAAGGAAGTTGTAAGAATCTGTACTGAATATGCACAAAAAGGTATGCTTAACATATTCATAGCGTTATTTGCTTTTGCTCTTGCTTTTGCTTGCTTATCTGCGCCAATGTCAGAAAATGTAAATCCTGTATCATTCTTTGTAAGTTATTTAATAGGTATAGCAGTATTTGGTTTATTCCAAGCTGTATTTATGGCTAATGCCGGTGGATGTTGGGATAATGCTAAAAAGATTGTAGAAGTTGATTTATGTGAGAAAGGAACACCTTTACATGATGCTACTGTAGTTGGTGATACTGTTGGTGATCCATTCAAAGATACATCTTCTGTTGCAATGAATCCTATTATTAAATTTACGACATTATTCGGGTTACTAGCTATGGAAATTGCAATAGCACCTTCTTTTAAAGATGCAGCTCCTGTTGCTGGTATTATTTTATTTATTGTAGCAATTATTTTTGTTGTGCGTTCTTTCTATGCAATGAGAATTCCAACTGAAAAATAAATCCAAAAAAAGAGACCAAGTTAATTAACTTGGTCTCTTTTTTATAAGATTGTTATCAGTAATCTGAATTAGAATTTTCATCTTCATCTTCAGTATCTTCTTTATTATAGTTTGTATCAAAATCATCAGGCAGTAAATCGTTATCTGGCCAGATTGTTGTTTCGTCAGCTCTTGTCGCAGATAAATTATTACTTGCAGAAAAATCAGAATCTGTTAAATCCGCTTCTTTAACAATACAACCAGCCATATCTGCATCTGTAAAATTACAGTAGTTGACTGTTGCATAACTATAATCGGTTCCATTTAATATTGCTTCAGAAAAATCGCATTCAATCAAATTTGCTCTTGTAAAATCAGCTGCGTTTAAATCTGCTGATGTAAAGTTACAATTTGAAAGATGTGCATCTGTAAAAGAAGTACCTCCTAGCTCTGTGTTTGAAAAATCTATTTCTTCTAATGTTATATTTGAAAAATCTAATTCAGTTAAGTCCAATTCATCCACTGACTTTTTATATGAATTATACTCTTCAGGATTTTTAATAATTAATTCTGCGAGTTCTTCTTTTGAATACATTAATATTCTCCTTTTTTTCTCTACCTCATAATATATACTAACCATATTCTTATTCCACAAATGAATAAGTTTATAACATTATTATATTTTCTTATTTATTTTTTTATTGTCAAGAATTTTGTTTTTGGGGCAATTTCTTTTTTTTTAATGTTTTTATATTAATATAGGGTGGTTTTATAAGGTCTTGTTATTTTGAATATTGGGAATAGTGTTAGTCAATTTAATATTTCTAGTTCATCAAAGCTTAATAATTCTAGTTTTGATCAAAGAACAATAAAATATAATTCATCTTCTTTTCAGAAGGATTTATATGTAAAAGCCCCGAAAAAAAATAAAGTTACAAATAATGCAACACTTCCAATTACCAGTATTTATTCTCCTAAGCAAATATTAAATGCATATTTAAATCCTTCATATTTAAGTTTTCTTGTAAATACAAACCCAAACATAAAAAATATACTAGATGAAAAAGGCATACAGTTAAATATATATCCAGAAAATGTAAAAAACATTATAAATTCACATATAACAACAACTACTGCATTTGCACTTCAAATTGCAAATAATATGGGAATATCTCAAGCAGATAAAAAAGTTCTTGAACAAGCGTGTGTATTTCATGATTTGGGAAAAGTTCTAATTCCTAAAGAAATAGTAGAAAAACAAGGTCTGTTAACAGATGATGAAAAACAAAAAATGGATTTACATTCTGAGTTAGGATCAGAATTATTGTCTTCTACTGGAATGAATGAAAGAGTTGTTGAATTGGTAAAAAATCATCATAATGCAGGTAACAATATAGATATATTAGGCCAGATACTGTCTGTTGCTGATATTTATTCGGCACTAAGAGAAACTAGAAGTTATAAAGATGCTTTAACAGAAAGTGAAGCATTAAAAATCTTAGACCAAAAAGCCCAAAATGGTGAAGTAAGTACAGAAGTAGTAAATGCTTTAAAAGCATCTTTAAACATGAAATCTGTAAATGTTGCATAAAAAAGAACCCTGTTAGGGGTTCTTTTTTATAATTTTTTATTACTATATAGCTCTTTGAATTTTACCAGCTCTTAAACAAGAAGTACAAACTTTAACTCTTTTAACAGTACCATTTTCAATAACCTTAACTGATTGTAAGTTAGGGCTTTGTCTATATACATGGTGTTTATGAGAGAATGAAAGTTTTGCTGCTTTCAAAGGTTTTTTTCCACAAACTGCGCATTCAACTGACATTTTATATTTCCTTTCAAATAATTTCTTATAGCTTGATGATATAAGAAAAAAAACTAATAATCAAGCCTTTTTTCAATCTAATATTAAATAATCTAAACAAAACTAGTGAACAAGCTGTTATTAGGGTGTTTTTGTAATAAAATATCTATGAGGGATATTGCGAATGAAAATTGATGGATTAACAGTTAGGGAGAGAATAGAGAAAAAGGAGAAAATGTATTTATCTCCCCTTGCTCAAAAGAGTTCAGAAACAAAAGGTCGAAACAGATTTGAAATTCCTTGTGAACTTAGAACAGATTTTCAAAGAGATAGAGATAGAATATTACATTCAAAAGCCTTTAGAAGATTAAAACATAAGACTCAAGTTTTCTTTTCTCCATATGATGATCATTTTAGAACGAGAATGACTCATACTCTTGAAGTTTCACAAATTGCAAGAACAATATCAAGAGCACTTGATTTAAACGAAGATTTGACAGAAGCAATATCATTAGGTCATGACTTAGGACATACTCCTTTTGGACATAGTGGGGAGAGAGTACTTAATGAATTGATGCCTAATGGCTATAAACATAATGAGCAAAGTGTAAGAGTTGTTACTTTTATAGAAGATTTAAATTTAACTCACGAAACAATAGATGGAATATTAAATCATTCATATGATTGTTTACCTTCGACATTAGAGGGGCAGGTTGTTCGTTTATCTGATAAAATTGCATATATTAATCACGATATTCAAGATGCGATTAGAGCTGGTATTATCTCTAATGAAAATATTCCTAAGGAGAGTGTAGAGTATTTTTCAACTACAAATAGAATTAGACTGACAAAAATAGTTAATGATATTGTTGAAAATAGTTATGGTAAAGATAAAATATTAATGTCTGATGAATGTTTTGAGCAGTTTATTAAATTGCGCACTTGGATGTTTAATCACGTATATAATAATTCTTTAGCAAAACAAGAAGAAGATAAAGCTCAAAATGTTATAAAAAGACTATTTGAGTATTACTGTGAAGAATTAAAACTAATATATCCGTCATCTAGTGATGAAAATATAATGCAAACAGCTTGTGATTATGTTTCTGGAATGACAGATAGATATGTTCTAATAAAATTTCAGCAGTATTTCTTGCCTGCACCATTTAAACAGCAAAATAATGATGATTTTTTATTTAAACTAGCTCGAATGAACGGATTAAGTTAATAAATGACTGCAAATAAAACATATAGTGAAGTAATTGATGAAATAAGAAGTCGTTTGGATATACTGGATGTTGTCCAATCTAGAGTAGTTCTTAAGAAAAAAGGTGCAAATTACTGGGGATGTTGTCCTTTTCATAATGAAAAAACTCCATCATTTTGTGTAAATGTTCAAAAAGGAATATTTAAATGTTTTGGTTGTGGAGAAGGTGGAGATGCTATAAGCTTTCTTATGAAGATTAATAATCAATCATTCTCTGATGTTATAAAAGATTTGGCTTTGCAGTTTGGTATAGAATTGCCAAGTACTTCCAGTTCATCAAAACAATATACTGAAGAGAAACAACAGATTAAATCTTTACTTGAAAAAACATGTGAGTATTATCATAATAATCTTTTAACTTTAACTGAAGCAAAACCCGCTCTTGATTATCTTTTAAATAGAGGTATTACTCTAGAAATAATAAATGACTATAAAATAGGATATTCAAAAAAGGAATATACCGATTTACAGAAACAGTTTAAAGCTGATTACACTCCAATAGTAATGGAAAAAGCAGGTTTAGTTGTTAAAACTGAAAAAGGAGATATTGTTGATAGGTTCCGTCATAGAATAATGATTCCTATTAAAGATGAGTCTGATAATGTTATCGCATTTGGTGCAAGAGCAATTGAAGCTAATCAAAACCCAAAGTATTTAAATTCTCCTGATACTATTCTTTATAACAAGAGCAGAACATTATATGGAATTAATATAGCAAAGAACAAAATCATAGAAGATGATTACGTTGTTATAATGGAAGGCTATTTTGATGTAATATCTGCTCAAGCTGCTGGTTTAAAGAATGCAGTTGCATCATGTGGAACTGCTTTAACTGTTGATCATGTTAGATTAATAGCCAAATATTCCAAATCAAGAAAAATATATCTTGCTTTTGATACAGATAGTGCAGGTTTAAAAGCTACTCAAAGAAGTACTGATGTTATAAAGGAAGCATTTGCAGGACTTGGAAATCTTAAAATTTTTGATCAGGCATATTCTTCATTATCTGATGATAAATACACATGTGAAATTAGAGTTATAGCGCCATTTGACAGCAAAGATCCTGACGAATATATACGTGAATATGGAATAGATCAGTATAAGAAATATATAAAAAAAGCACCTCTTTTAATAGATTTTGAATTAGAACAAATTTTAAAAGATTATAAAAATGATTTTTCTCCGACAGATAAGTTAAATTTAGTAAAAAAAATCATGCCTTTAATCGAGGAAATTCCAAATAATATAGTTCAAAATGAATATATAAGAATTGTTTCAGACAGAATAAATATTGATGAACGAGCTTTTGTTAGGGAAATAAACCGGAGTAAGTTTGTGAAAAATAAAATTAGTAAGGATTATTCACCAATTGTAACAAAAACTTCAAATATTTGTGAAAAAGCACAAAAAAATTTATTAAGCTTGTTTCTAGTGGGTGGTAATAATACAGAAATAAATTATCTAACGGAAATTATAAAAAATGTTAAATTTATAGATAAAAACTTAATTATTATTCGTGAAGCAATTGACAAATTATTATGTCAGATAAATAATGATGTGGATAAACTTATACAGTCCCTGTATACACAATTTGCTGAGGATAATGAATTAAAGGATATAATAACAGATTTAATATATATAGCTGATAGCTTTAAAGGACTTTCAGATAAGGATTTTAGAGCTGTTGTGCAGGAGAATAAGTCAAAAATTCTACAATGCCAAATAGATTGCGAGAAGAAAGAACTTGCTTCAAAATATAAAAACTTAAATGATGATGATGTAGAATCTATGCAGTTCCAAATGCAGTTAAGAGAAAAAATTAGAAATAAGCAAAAAGTCGGAGAATAATTTCAATGAGCAAAAAGAAAATTTCAGATTTATCAATAGTCGGAATTATGGATGAAGAAGAAACATTAGAAAATGAAACAAATGAATCATCAGGTATTATTTTAATGACAGAACCTGATTCTATTAGTCGTGATGGAATGGATGTTCTAATGAATTCAGAACGAAATAAAATCATTGATACAATGGAAAATGAGGATTTATTTTCTGGTGATATTACAGAAGAAGATGATGATGAAGATGTTTCATTAACTGATGCTTTGCTTCCAAAAGGAGTTTCTTTCGATGATCCTGTAAGAATGTATTTAAGAGAAATTGGTCGTATTAAATTATTAACAGCTGAACAAGAAATTGATCTTGCAAAGAAAATTATACAAGGTGGTAATGCTGGTGTAATAGCGAAAAGAAAGCTAGTTCAGGCAAATTTAAGGCTTGTTGTAAGTATTGCAAAAAAATACGTTGGGCGTGGCATGCTATTTCTAGATCTGATTCAAGAAGGTAATCTTGGTCTAATAAGAGCTGCTGAAAAGTTTGACCACGAAAGAGGCTATAAATTCTCAACTTATGCGACTTGGTGGATTCGTCAAGCAATCACAAGAGCAATTGCGGATCAAGCAAGAACAATTCGTATACCGGTTCACATGGTTGAAACTATAAATAAGTTGAAAAAAGTGACAAGAAAATTAGCTCAAGAACTTTCAAGAAAACCTACGGAAGAAGAATTAGCTGTAGAAATGAATATTTCGGTTCCGAAATTAAGAGAAATTATAAAAGTTGCTCAAGAACCTTTATCCTTAGAAACACCTATTGGTAAAGAAGAAGATTCAAGACTTGGTGATTTTATAGAAGATAAAGATGCTGATGCACCTGTAAAGACTGTTGCTCAAGAACTTTTAAGAGAAGATTTGGCAGAAGTACTTAGCGGTTTATCTCCAAGAGAAAGAGATGTTCTTCGTTTAAGATTCGGTATGGATGATGGAAGACAAAGAACTTTAGAAGAAGTTGGACAATTGTTTGGTGTTACAAGAGAACGTATAAGACAAATTGAAGCAAAAGCTCTTAGAAAACTTAGACATCCTAATAGAAGTAAACGTTTAAAAGAATATATCGAAGTATAGTAAAAAAGGGGATTTAAAAATCCCCTTTTTTCGCTATATTATATGTTTATGAGCTTAATATTTTATATAAAAAGTTATGATTAAAAAAAATAAATTTATATTAAAAATCTTTCTATTTTCTTTTCTAACAATAGTTTTTTTGTATTCTATTTTCCTTTTTGTATTGCCAAGGGTTTTAAGTTCAAAATTTTTTGTAAATAAGATAAATGTAGTAATTTCTAATACAACAGGTATAAATGTTAAATCTGATAAATTTGATATTGTTTCACATCCTAATTTAGATTTTGATTTAAAGTTTAATGAATTGAAAGTTTATGTTAAAAATACAGAGGTTTTAAAATTAAAAAATGGCTATTTAAAATATGATATAAAAAAATTATCATTTGAAAAAATAGGTATAGATTATCTATATATTGATGAAAAAACTATAAGAAAAGTATTTAATAAAAATTCTTCTACAAAAACTTTTAATTTTAATTTAGATAAAGTGCCAATAACAAATATTAAAAAAGCTGAAATTTGGATTGATAATGATGGTGTAAATAGTATTTTTATTTCGCTGTCTGATATTAACTTAGTAAAAAAGCAGAATGCTATATTTTGTACTTTTGAGGGGGAAATAATATCTGATTTATTTCGAAATCTTATCAATATTGGAAAGCAAGGTTATATATATATAAAAGATAATTCTGTTTATGCAAAAAACATTCAAATATTAATTGGTATTTCAAGATTATATCTTGATGGTAAAATTATTGATTCTGGAATGGATAATGATTTTTCGATCCAAGGGGAAGATATACCAATTTGTGATATTAAAACGTCTTTGCTATATTTTCAGAAATTAAAGGATTCTTCTAAAAAGTTTATAGAAAATTTTTATGATTTCTCCGGCTATATGGATGTAAATTTACATGTAAAAGATAAAGGAATTTACGGAAAATGCATAGCTAAAAAACTTGGTGCGAAAACAGTTCTATTTGATGTTCCTATATTTTTTAAAAAAGTTGATTTTATTTTTGATAAAGATAGTTTACAGGCTGCAGAAGAAGGCATCCTTGGCGGGGAAAAAGTATATACATCTTTTAAACTTAGTAATATTGCAAAGAAAAATCAAGAGGTTGTAGGTAATGTATATGCAAATTTGACAAATAAATCAGTTTCAAAGTATGTTCCTTATTTGTCTCTTCAGGGGGTTGCTGCAACAAGTGTTGACTATAGTGTTAAAAATAAAAAAATTAATGTAAATTATTTGTTAAAGTTGAAAAAAGATTCTGATTTATATTATAAAAATGCATATTTAGGATTAGTAGATAAAAACCGTAGGTTGTTTGTTAAAACACTAAAAGAAAAAAATACTTTAAAAATATTACATTATGATTATTCTTTGCAGGAGGGTAGTAATGTTTCTAATATTATTTTAGGTGATGGTTTGTTTGTTAAACGTAATGGTCATTTAGTTCCATCTTATCTTACTTGTAAAACTAATGGTTTTGCGCCTGTATCAGTAACCGGTTCTTTTGGGCGTTATATTAATGGTGGTTATTTTAATGGTGATTTGAAATATGATTTTGAAAAAGATATTTTAACTGGGATTTTTACGCTTAAAGATTCATTATATAAAGATTTTTATATTGAAAAGGCAAATGTTATTGCAGAATCAGACAAAATGAGAATTATTTCAAAAGGAGAATATTTAAATTCAGTCTTTGAAGCTAATTTAGAGGCTGAAAATAACTTTATAAATAAAATTCATGTTTATAATATGGAACTTTTTTTGGATAAATATATTTTTAAAACCGGATATAAACAAGGAAATATAAATAAAAATTATAGCTCTATAAAAATACCAACACCTCCAGAAAAGCTTGATTTAGATATTGATAATTGGATTATTAAACTTAATAAAATAAAAAGAAAAAAATTGGAAATAAATAATATAGTTATAGAAGGTAGTTTAAAAGACAATATATTTTCTTTTGCTATACCTAAAATAAATTTTGCAAAAGGAATTATTAATGCAAATGGTATATATAATGTAAAAGAAAAAACTTCTGATGTTATTTTTACTGCTAAAAATATTGATTCTAATACCGTTGCAGATGTTATTTTTGATTTACCTAATCAGATAGAAGGTATAGCTAATGCTACTTTGCATGCTGAAACTAAAGATTCTTTTGATAAAGTTAAAGCATATGCAACATTCTCATTAAAAGAAGGGTATCTTCCTAAAATTGGTAGTACTGAATTTATTATAAGAAAATCAAAAAAATTCCCTCGTCCGTTAAAGTTTAAATTATCTGATGTTATCAAGATTGATATGAAAAATATGAAAGCTTTAAGCTCTAATTTAGAAGGGAGTTTTTGTTTTGATAATGAGTCTATTTATAATGCAAAGATTACATCATCACAAAAATATTTGTCTTTATTAGTTGAGGGTGAGTATAACTTTGACTTTCAAAAAGCTAATTTAAGATTATTTGGTAAGTATAATAACCGAGAAATGGGAAAAGTAAAGATTTTATTTATACCTTTGCCTTGGATCTTTAAGTTTGTGTTTAAGCCAGAAAATACAATGAATCAATATAGAAATAAGCTAAAAGAAGTTCCGCCTATAGTTGCTAAGCCAAACGAAAAAAGTGCTTTTAGAGTTAAAATGAATGGAAACTTAAATAAGAATGATGTAAAAGTCGAACTTAAAAGTATTATTTGATTTTTGATTTTAGTTTTTTCTTTACATCAAAAAGAGGACCATTATTAGGATTTCTTACATATTTGTAATAATTTCTGGCATAATAAAATGGATATTTTGGCAGCCAAGAAAATTTAATAAAAATTGAAACTGTTTCTGCCCCTTGTGATAGCATTAATTGATCTATTGTATCTTCATGTGCTGGTGATATTGACGAGAATACTTTTATTAAATAATCTGTAAATGTAACAACAGAGTATCCTGATGCAATACCTGTATTTACAACTATATTACTAACTTTAAAGTCAGGATTATCTTTTACTGTTTTAACATCTTCTGGCAGTTTAAGTGTTTCAGATGAGACTTGTTCTATTTCGTACCAATTACCTTCATATTGAAGTCTCATTATATTGGGTTTTGGCATATATATATCATCGAACATATTATCTAATATTATTCTGCCTTTTAAATCGGCTACGCCATATTTAAAATTGTCATATGTTAATAGCATTCCGCCAAAAAGTAAATCGATAGAATCATAAACCGGTGGAATAATTGCAAAACCTGTTTCATCATATAGTCCAAAGTCTCCATAATTCCCAAGTTTTGCATATTTGCCCAAGACTCTTTCAACATGTCTGTATTTTATAGGTACAAGAATTTCTCCATTTGAATTTATAATTCCGAATTTACTTTTTTTCTGAACTATAAATCCATTTTCACCAAGTCTAATAATTTTGTTATATTTTGGTTTAACTACGATATTATCAGACTGGTCTTTTATTCCAAATCTACCTTCTTCGCTGTATATTTTTAGACTTGCAAATGATAAATTTTGCAAAGTAAAAAATAATAAAACTGTAAATAATAATAACTTTTTCATAATTTTATTATATCATGATGATATGAAAAGATTCCTTTTAAAATTGTTTATATTAATTCTGATTTTGTTTTTTGCAGTTATATATGCATATACAAAGGTTTTGCCATTTTTGATATCAAATAGTCATGTAATAGCTATTGTTGAAAAAACTGCAAAAAAGTATGCGGATGTTGATATTATTATAAAAACTCCTGTATTAAAAACAGGGTTAAATCCAATAATAGAATTTAAGACTGATAAGATTTTTGTTTCAAAAAATAATGAAAAATTATTTGCAGTTAGTGATTTTGATGTGGCAGTATCTTTAGAAGAAATTTTCCAAAAAAAGATTATAGTGAATAGATTTGGTGCTGATAAGTTCTTTATAGATATAGATAATTTGCTTCGTGCTTTTAAATTAGATAACACTAATACTTCGTCTAATAAATCTGACTTCTATTTTGATTTGTATGATTCAGTTCTATTTCTAAATGAATGTTATGTTTCATATCTTTTAAATAATGGTACAAAAGTCAGATTAAAAGCTACAAATTTAAATGTAGATAATACACAGAAAATTGAGAGATTTGTACATATTAATTTTGATGGTGAAATTATAAAAAATAAAAGAACTGTTAAATTTTCATTCAAAGATGAAGATAAAATTATAATTAAAAATAAACATATATATGTTAATGACTGTCAATTAACAATTAATCAGTCTAAAATGTTTTTTAATGCAGAAGCATCCAGAGAAAAAGGTTATAGATTAACTATATATGCTAAAAGATTTTTTATTCCAGATGTTATAAAGCTTTTAAAAACAAATGTTGTAGAGAATAATATTGATGACGTATTAATCTTTTTAAAAAGAATTAATGGTGATTTTGATTTCAGTGTTACTTTAACTAAAAATGATTTATCAGGAAATATCAAACTCAATAAACTTTCTTCAAAGCTTACTGCACTTGCAAATATGCCGTTTACTCTATCTCAAGGCAATATTCAAATAACTAAAAATAATCTTATTTTAAAAGATTTTAAAGGATATTATGATAATAAACCTTCAAATGAATTTAGTTTTAACGGTACTGTTGCTGATTATATGAAAACGGTTGATACCAATATTGATATGACTGCACTTTTAACAAATGATTTTGTAGGAAAGTATTTATCTGAAATGGCAATGATACCTTTAACATTGGTAGGTAAAGATAAAGCTAAGATATTAATCCATTCTCTTGGGGCTAATACAGATGTAATATTAATGGGAAAATTTTCAAAAGGAAATGATATTTTAGTTGATGGTGCTTCTTTAAGTCCTGTTAATTATGATAGAGCTCTAAAAGCTGATGTTCATATAAATGGTGATATCGTAAGTATAGGAACAATTAATTACTATATAGCAAAAGAAATAAATAGGGAGTCAAAAGGAATAAAGCCAATTTTGACTTTGAGCGGTAATATGAGAATTTCTGACGCTAAGATATTAGATTTAGGTTTTGATATTCCCAATCCTTTACCAAGTGAGTTCTTAAATGTTTTAATAGGACAGAAATTATTTAAAGGTGGAAAATTCTCAGGTAATATGCACTATATTGATAATGGTAATTATCCTGTAATAAATGCTGATTTAATTGCTGAGAAAATTAGAATTCCTTCACAACGTTTAGTGCTAAAGAATGGGAAAATTACTACTGATAAAAATTTAATAAAAATTAATGCTGATGGTAAATTCAGAAGAAGTTCATATGTGTTTAATGGTGAAATTTTAAATGCAATTAAATATCCAATAATAATAAAACATACTGATTTGACTATAGATAATTTAGATATAGCAAGAGTAATGAAAGCTTTTTCTCAGCCAGTTCAAGAGCCCACAGTTACTGAGGAAGTCATAGAAGATGAAAATAATGATGATGCACCAATGACTTTTGATGTTAAAAATTTGATTGTGGAAGAATCTTTTGTTCACATAATAAAAGGAAAATATAAAGAAATTAACTTCTCAGATGTAAAAGCTAAAATGTCATTAGATAAAGAAAGTGTATTCAAATTAAAGTCAAACAGATTCGAAATCGCAGAGGGGCATTCTTCAGCTGATGTTAATTGTGATTTAAAAAATCAAAAATATAATATAAAACTTGGTATTAAAGATGTTAACTCTGATTTAATGTCAACGGCGATTTTGAATTTAAAACGTGAAATATCAGGTAAAGCAAGTGGACTTATAGATTTAAATACAGATGAATCATTAAAATTAAATGGTTCAATAAAGTTTATTGTTAAAGATGGTACTATTCAAAAAATCGGGTTGATAGAGTATGTATTGAAGTTTGCAGCATTATTTAGAAATCCATTAGCAATGATAAGTCCATCAATTTTTTCTGATTTGGTTAATATTCCAGAGGGTAATTTTGATAAAATTACAGGTGATTTAAAATTAAGGGATAATAAAGTAGAACTAATGAGAATAAAATCACAATCTCCACATTTAAGTGCATATATTGTAGGTTGTTATAACCTTGAAAATAATGATGCTATATTACGTATTTATACAAAATTTAGTAATAGAAATAAAGGTTTTGCAGGCTTTTTAAGAAATATTTCATTAAATAGTTTAGCAAACAGAATTCCACTTAATAATAGGAATGATTCTAATTATTATGCTTCAGAACTTTCTCAATTGCCTCCAATTGATGCAGAAGAGAAAGATTGTCAAATATTTCTTACTAAAGTTGATGGTGATGTACAAACAAATAATTTTATATCTTCATTGAAAAAGATTAAATAATTAAACAAAAAAAAATATTTGTATTAGAATATAAGTGTAATCCCGTTTCGTCTAATGGTAGGACGCAAAACTCTGGATTTTGCTATTGAGGTTCGAATCCTTAAACGGGAGT
>CALUUL010000035.1 GCA_944323945.1 Candidatus Gastranaerophilales bacterium | reverse complement strand
ATTATGACAATAACTGCCGAAAAAGAAGGATTTATTACACAGGTTATAGGTCCTGTTATTGACGTTGAATTTAAATCAGGTGTTTTGCCTGAAATATATGATTCTGTTGAAATTATTGTTGATGAGGATACTAAAATTATTGCAGAAGTTCAACAACATCTTGGAGAAAACAGAATAAGAAGTGTTGCGATGTCATCAACTGATGGTATAAAAAGAGGCATGAAGGCAATTAATACAGGTGAACCGATAAAAATACCTGTTGGTAAGAATATATTAGGCAGAATTTTGAATGTATTAGGAGAGCCTGTTGATAATGATGGTGGTGTTGAGGCTGATATGTATTTGCCGATTCACAGACCTTCTCCTAAGTTAGTTGATCAAAATACTGACATTGAAATTTTAGAAACAGGTATTAAAGCAATTGATTTATTGCAGCCATATCAAAAAGGTGGAAAAATTGGTTTGTTTGGCGGTGCTGGTGTTGGTAAGACTGTTTTAATTATGGAGTTGATTCATAATATAGCATCTGAACATTCCGGTGTATCTGTTTTTGGCGGAGTTGGTGAAAGAACTCGTGAGGGTAATGACCTTTGGAATGAAATGAAAGAATCAGGCGTAATTGATAAAGTTGCATTGATATATGGTCAAATGAATGAACCGCCAGGTGCCAGAATGAGAGTTGGTTTATCTGCTCTTACTGCTGCTGAATATTTTAGAGATTATTCAAAACAAGATGTACTTTTGTTTATAGATAATATTTTTAGATTTGTACAAGCTGGTTCTGAAGTATCTGCACTTTTAGGCAGAATGCCATCTGCTGTTGGTTATCAACCTACATTGGCAAATGAAATGGGTGAACTTCAAGAAAGAATTACTTCTACAAAAGATGGTTCAATTACATCTGTTCAAGCCATATATGTACCTGCTGATGATTTAACTGACCCAGCTCCTGCTACTACATTCTCACATTTGGATGCGTCTACCGTATTATCAAGACAAATTGCATCTTTGGGTATTTATCCTGCTGTTGATCCTTTAGCTTCAACAAGTAAGGTATTAGACCCGTTAATTGTAGGTGAAGAACATTATAATGTTGCAAGAAAAGTTATTGAAATTCTTCAAAAGTATCAAGATTTACAAGATATCATTGCGATTTTAGGTATGGATGAGTTATCTGAAGAAGATAAGGAAACCGTAAACAGAGCAAGAAAAATTCAGAAATTTTTATCTCAACCATTTTCTGTTGCAGAACAATTCTTAGGTACTCCGGGTAAATATGTTAAGCTTGAAGATACAATTGCAGGATTTAAAGGTATTGTTGAGGGATTATATGATAATATTCCGGAACAAGCTTTTTATATGGCTGGTACTATAGAAGATGTTTTAGAAAATGCTAAGAAAATGAAATAGGTATTATTATGTCAGAAAAAACTATTCATTTTAAGATAATAACTCCAGAGAAAATTGTGTATGAAGATGACGTTGATGCCATTTATGCACAAGGGCAAGATGGCGGATTTGGTGTTTTACCTAATCATGTTCCTTTTATGTCTTCTTTAGCTATCGATACAGCCAAAATTGAAAAAGATGGTGAAGTAAAGCATTTTTCTATTATTGGCGGGGCTTTTCAGTTTAAAGATAATGAAGCTATTATTTTAACGGAAGTTGCAGAATGCGGTAATGATATTGATACTACAAGAGCTCAGCTAGCAAAAGAACGAGCTGAAGCGAAAATTGCTTCTGCTGAGACTCAAAGAGATATTAAAATTGCAAACACGGCTTTGGCAAGAGCAATGGCTCGTTTAAAAGCTGCTTCAAAGCAATAGCATTATTAAACATATTCTTTTGTTATTACTTCAATACAAAAATCGGCTATTTGTTTTTCAAAAGCCTTACCTTGTGGACTGTTGTAATATTCTTCTTTCCACCAATTGTTTTTGTATTGTTCATTTGGCATTTTTAATTTTAATATATATACATTTTTTAGATTGATTTCTTTTGTGATATTTTCTGTATCAACTACTGCTAATTTAAATGATTTATTTTTTGTTATTTTCTTTAGTGCATTGTATTGATTTTCTATATCTTCGCTGTCACCAAGTATTTGAAAGAACAGGAAATTATCCCTTTCTTCAATAATTTTTCTAAAGTTATTAATTCGTTTTTTATAAAGATTTACAAGTTTGTGTTTATCTTTTTCTTTATATTTTTTATCGTGAGAGAAATAAATACAATTTGGGGCTTTAATCCAATAATCGGTTTTATATTCTAAATTATTAAAAAATTCGTTAAAATCAGTTTTTAAAGTTTTTGTAATTTCCGGCATTCCAAAAACAGCAAAATCAAAGGGGTATGTTAATTCGCCAAAAATTTTTCTTTTTTTTATTCTCCATCTTGTTAAGATTGTTCGAGGCATACAATTTTGCCCGAGAGGAATTATTACCGGTTTAATATTTTTCATATCATAAATCATAATAAATTTTATGTCTGAAAGCAATTTTATTGTATAATTTTTTCTAAGAGGTCATATATGAAAACTTATTTAAAAGATTATTTCTTTTTAACAATTGGGGCATTAATATACGCATTTGCAATTGAAGGGTTTTTAATCCCAAGTAAGATTATAGACGGTGGTGTAACCGGTATTTCAATGATTTTGAGCACTATTACAAGTCAACCGTTAGGAATTTTTATTGTATGTATTAACTTACCTTTTATAATACTTGCACTTCAAAAATTAGGTAAACGATTTGTTTTCTCAACATTTTACTCAATTTTAATATTTGCAGCAGGTGTTACATTTTTTGGTAAGATGTTTCATGGACATTGTATAATTGATAATTTGGAATTATTCTTGGTTGCCATATTTGGCGGATTAATTCTTGGCGCAGGGGTCGGTTTGATTATAAGAAATGGTGCATCTGTTGATGGTACTGAAATTTTAGCTATATATTCAACAAAAAAAATACCGTTTTCTGTTGGTGAAATAATCATGTTTATAAATCTTTTTATATTCACTGTGGCAGGATTTATATATGATTGGCAGCATGCTTTATATTCCATAGTTACATATTTTGTTGCCTATAAGACTATGGATATCGTTATTGAAGGTTTGAATGAATCAAAATCTGTTTTTGTTATTACTGATTATTCAACAGAAATAGGTAAAGACATTATGGAAAAAATGGATGTAAGCGTTACATATATTGATGCAGAAGGTGGATATTCCGGCATAAAGAAAAGGATTGTTTATTGTGTAATATCTCGTCTTCAGGTTCAAAAAATAAAAGAAATAGCTAAAAACATTGACCCAAGGGCTTTTATTGCAATAGAAAATGTATATGAAGTTGAAGGTGTAAGGGTAAAAAAGAGAAAAATATAAAAACTTTGAAAATAAAGTATTTTTGAGTTAAATTTATAATTAATTATAAGTGAGTAGACAGGAATTTATTATGATAACAACGACATCAATGAAAACGCATGGATGCGGTGAAATAACAAAAAATGAAGTAGGTAAACAAGTTACAATAGCAGGTTGGGTTTCTGCTGTCAGAGATTTAGGCGGAATTATCTTTGTTGAAGTTAGAGATAAATCAGGATTATTTCAATTGGTTTCAGATCCGCAAAAAAATCCTGAAGTTTATGAAGCATTTCAAAAATTAAGAGATGAATTTGTAATAAAAGCAACAGGTGTTGTTTCTGTAAGACCTGAAGAAACATATAACCCTAAACTTCCTACAGGCGAAATTGAAGTTTATCCGATTTCTTTAGAAATATTGTCTACTGCGGCAGTATTGCCATTCCCATTAAATTCAGATGATGTTAGTGAAGATATTAGACTTAAATATCGTTATTTAGATTTAAGACAAGAAAAGGTTTTAAATTGTCTTAAATTAAGACATGAAATTGTTAAAACAATGCGTAATTATTTGAATAATCAAAATTTTATGGAGGTTGAAACTCCTATTTTGATTAAAACTACACCTGAAGGTGCCAGAGATTATTTAGTTCCAAGCCGTGTTCAACCCGGAAAATTTTACGCATTACCCCAATCACCTCAAATTTTTAAACAATTATTGATGGTTGGTGGTATTGAAAGGTATTACCAAATAGCAAGATGCTTCCGTGATGAAGACTTAAGAGCTGATAGACAGCCTGAATTCACGCAAGTTGATATGGAAATGTCTTTTGTTGAACAACAAGATATTATGAATATGGTTGAGGGTCTCTTAAAAGACGTATTCAGACTTGTAGGGTATGAAACACCTGATAAGCTTCCTGTTATTACTTACAAAGAAGCTATGGATAAATATGGTAGTGACAGACCTGATTTAAGATTTGGATTAGAATTATTTGATATTGGTGATATCATAATGGAATCTAATTTTGAAATAATTAAAGATACCTTGAAAAGAGGCGGTATAGTTAGAGCTATTAAAATTCCAGGCATTGCATCTTATTCAAGAAAAGAAATGGATGATTTAACAAAATTAGTGATTTCATTTGGTGCAAAAGCTTTAGCGAATATAATGTATTTAGAGGATGGAACAGCAAAATCTCCTGTTCTTAAATTCTTAACAGAAGAACAAGCAGAGCAAATAAAGCAAAGAGGAAATGCAAAACCTGGTGATGTTATTTTCTTTGTTGCTGATAAACCAAAAGTTACATATGATGTAATGGGAAGATTCAGATTATATTTTGGTGAAAAATTAGGTTTGATTGATCCTGATGCTCATGCTCTTTTATGGGTTGTTGATTTTCCAATGTTTGAATATTCTGAAGAAGATAAAAGATATGTATCTGTTCATCATCCGTTCACAATGCCAAATCTCGAAGATATAGACAAAATGGAAACGGATCCTGCTAATTGCCGTTCAATTGCTTATGATATAGTTTATAACGGTAATGAACTTGGTGGTGGTAGTGTAAGAATACATGATGGTGAAATTCAAAAGAGAGTATTTAAAGCTTTAGGCTTATCTGAAGAAGAAACTCAAGAAAAATTCGGATTTATGATTAATGCGTTCAGATATGGTACACCTCCGCATGCGGGTCTTGCTTTAGGTTTGGACCGTGTTGTTGCATTATTAGCTAAAACAAATTCAATAAGAGATGTAATTGCATTCCCTAAAAATTCAGCTGCTAAATGTTTGATGACAGATGCACCTGCTTTAGCTTCTGAAGATCAGCTTAGAGAATTGCATTTAAGACTTACAACTAAAGTTAACTAGTTATTAATTTTAATAATAAAAGGCTAATACTGTTTAATGTACATCTTTAGCCTTTTATATACTCAAAATTACGCTTAGGATGGGAAATGGAAGACAAATTAATTAAGCAAATATGGAATGACGCACTTATTATATTAAAAGATACCGTCATTACAACTACTTATGAGACTTGGATATTACCTTTAGTTCCTCATTCGTTGGAAGACAATTGTTTCTGTGCTTTAACAGGTCAAAATTTGGCGGTACAAATTTTACAAAAAAATCAGAAAGAAATATCCAAAGCTCTTTCTGAAGTTTGTGGTAAAGAGGTTTATTTTAAGGTTATTTATGATGATAATCTCCATAAACAATTAGAGAAAGAAAAGCAAAAAGCAAAAAAAGACGAAGAAAAAGAGTTTATTCAAAATTTGGAAAAACGTATTGCCTCATCAAAATATGACGGATTAAAGCAAATGCGTTCTGATTGTAATTTAAACTTAAAATACAAATTCGACAATTTTGTAGTTGGTGCTAATAATAAATTTGCTCATGCAGTTGCACTTGCTGTTGCAAAAGATCCGGGGAAACAATATAATCCTTTATTTATATATGGTGGTTCAGGTTTAGGTAAAACTCATTTGTTACAAGCAATTGGGCATGATATCTTATTTCATAAACCCAAATTAAAAGTAAAATATGTAAAAGCTGAAGAATTTATTAATGATCTTGTTAACTCGCTTGTAAAAGGCATGGATAAAGCAGGCGATAAGAATAAAAAAATGAATGATTTTCGTAATAAATATAGGAACGTTGATGTCCTTTTAGTTGATGATATTCAGTTGATTGAAGGAAAAGCAAGAACAGAAGAGGAAATGTTTAATACATTTGAAAGTCTTCATAATTCAGGTAAACAGATTGTTTTTACTTCAGACAGATCGCCTGATAAATTTGAAAACACACCTGACCGTTTAAAAACTCGTTTTCAAATGGGGCTTCTTGCCGATATTCAAGTACCTGATATAGAAACAAGAATGGCTATACTGACAAAGTTGGCAAATGATAATAATATAAAAATGCCGATTGATGTTATAGAATTTTTAGCAACAGTTTATAATAAAAATGTTAGAGAACTTGAAGGTGCGTTTAATACGGTTAGTGCATATACTTCAATAAATGAAATACCTATAACAGTAGAAATAGTAAAAAAGATTATAGGTTATAGTGAAAAAAGGAAAACAGTTACTGTTGATGGAATAATTGATATTGTTGCAGGTTTTTATAATGTTTCTGTTGATGACATAAAAAGTACAAATAGAGCAGCTAAAACAGCATATGCCAGGCAGGTTGCAATATATTTAGCAAAGGAACTCACAGGAGAAAGTTTCCCCTATATTGGTGATTGTTTTAACAGAAAACATACAACAATAATGTATTCTCATCAAAAAGTAAAGAGTGATATTGCTATAGATAGGCATTTAGCTCAAGATATAACAGAGCTAACTTCAAAAATTAATGAATAAAAAAGAGGGCTATAAATTAGCCCTTTTTATATAAGATTTTGTTAATTCCAAATATCAGGTGTTGAAAGTGCAAGTGCTGTTAGTTTTTTGTATCCGTTCTTTTTTAAAAGTTTTATAATTTCCTCTAATGTTATTCCTGTTGAAGTTATATCATCAATAATTAAAAGATTTTCATCTTTATCTATTGTTTCATCTTTGTTAATTTCAAATGCATTTTTTATATTTTGTAGTCTTTGAGTTTTATTTAAGTTGAATTGTTTTTTTGTATCTTTTATTCTTAAAAGAAATTTTTTATTATTTTTATAACCTGTTAATTTACTCAGTTCATCTGCTACTAAGTCCATATGATTATATTTTCTTTCTTTTTTTCTATTTTGATGGATAGGGACAGGTAAAATAAGAAAATTTCCTTTTTTATGTAAATCAAGCCAGTATTCATACATTATTTTAGCTTGAAGTGATGCTAAAATTTTTTTATTATGATATTTTAAGTCTCTTATTAATTTTTTGGTAATTTCATCATATAAAGTGCATGCATATATTTTACAATTATTTTGTTCTTTAAATACAGAAGGTGGCATAAAATGGATTCTATTGTAACATTTTTTGCATATAATACAGTCTTCTTTTTTTGAATGACAGAAGTAGCAAGGTTGGATATATATTAAGTTTACTAGTTTTTCGATTAACTTTATCATATAATACAAATTATATTAGATAAAAGAGAAGATTAAAATGGGATTTTTAAATATGTTTTCAAGTGCAATAATCATGATTTTGTTAATCAGTTTATTGATTTTAGTACACGAATTAGGACATTTTTGTGCAGCTAAGTTAGTTGGAATAAGAGTTGATAAATTTGGGTTTGGGTTACCCATAGGACCAACTTTATTTTCTAAAAAGTTTGGTGAAACTGAAATTTTAATTCACGCCTTTTTACTTGGTGGTTATGTTTCATTCCCTGATGATGAAGAGGATTGTGATTTACCAAAAGATTCCACTTTAAGATTTTCGAATAAATCAGTAGGTCAAAGGGCACTTGTTATATCGGCAGGTGTTATCTGTAATGTAATTTTGGCTTATTTCTTAATATTTTTTACAGGTCTTTTGTGGAAACATCTGCCTGATAATAAGTTTGTTATTAAATTTGAAAAATTTGCATCTACTGCGGTTCAATCTGTTGTAGATTCAGGTATTCAAAAAGGTGATATTCTATATACGGTTAATGGTTTAAGGGTTGATTATCCTATAACATTAACAAAACACCTTGATTTGTCAAAAGAATTCGATGGTTTTGCTTCTCAGAATTTAATTGAAGGCAAATTAACTGAGTTAAAAGCTCTAAATCCTCAATTGAAAGATAATGAACTTATAAAAGCTGGTACAATTATAAAACTTCCTAAATTTACAGATGAAGAAAGTGTTAAATTATCTGTTGATAATATTTTAGGATTGGAAAAATATAAATCGAAAGAGACTCAGCTTTCTGATTTCCAAAAAGACTTAAGAGATAAAATTAATTACAGCAGTGAATATAAGCTAGAAAGTGATGCTTTACCAATCGATATAGCTGCAGCAATATCAGATACTAAAAAACCGGTTTCGATTGTTGTTTTAAGAAATAATCAGGAAGTACAATTAAAACCTGTATATGCAGGTAAAGATGGTAAGCTTGGTATTGAACAATCTTACAGTGAAAAGTATACGCAAACTAGAAACTTAAAAGAATTGATTCCTGCTACAATTCATTATGTAAACTATAATATAGGATTTATGGTATACACTCTTGGCAAACTATTTACAGGTAAAATTCCAATGAGTGAAATGAACGGAATTATTGCAATTACAAAAATAGGAACTGAAATAATTGCATATAAAGGCATATTTCAAGGTATATTGTTAACA
Source organism: Candidatus Gastranaerophilales bacterium (assembly GCA_944323945.1). Next base: position 10,637 of record CALUUL010000035.1, on the reverse strand, counting down.
GCTATGATATCTTTAAACTTGGCATTAATTAATATATTGCCTATTCCTGCTTTAGACGGTGGACATTTATTGTTTCTTATTATCGAGAAGATAACAGGAAAACCTGTAAGTAAAAAATTTGTTGAAGTTTTAAGCAACTTCTTCTTTTATCTGTTAATTGTATTGATGGTAGTGATTTTATACAATGATATTCATGCTTGGATAATAGGGAAAATTTAGTCAAAATAAAATATGATTTTCTTTTTATATTTATTCAGGTATAATCTATAAAAATTGTATAAAAAGGGAATTTATGAAAGGTAATTTATATATAATTGCAGGATGTTCTGGTGTAGGAAAAGGTACTTTATTAAAGCTGTTCTTAAAGGAAAATCCAGAAATTAAGTTATCAATATCCGCTACAACAAGAAAACCAAGACAAGGTGAAGAAGATGGTGTAAACTATTTTTTTGTATCTAAAGAAGAGTTTCAAAAATCAATTGATAATGATGAATTCTTAGAATGGGCAGAATTTAGCGGTAATTTCTACGGAACTAAAAAGAGTTTTGTAGAGAAAACCTTAGCAAAAGGGAATGATTTGATTTTAGAAATTGAAGTTCAAGGTGCAAAACAAGTAAAAGAAAAAATGCCTGATGCTACTTCAATTTTCATTATGCCGCCATCTTTAGAAGATTTGGAAAAACGTTTAAGAGGTCGTCATACAGAAAGTGAAGAAGCTATACAAAAACGTCTTAATGCAGCTGCAAGAGAAATCGAGGCTGGCAAAAACTTTGATTATCAAATTATTAATGATAATATAGACGAAGCGTTGGCTAATATGCAAAAAATCTTTAATAATAAAGGGTAAAAAATGCTTAGCGGAAAAACCGTCTTAGTTGGTATAACAGGAGCTATTGCAGCTTATAAAGTTTGTGAATTAATTCGTTTGTTCAAAAAAAATAATGCAAATGTTAAAGTTGTTGTTACTCCTAATGCACTGAATTTTGTTACTAAAACCACATTAGAATCATTAAGTCAAAATGCTGTTGATATTGAGCAATTTAATATAAAAGAATATAAGCCTGAACATATATCTTTAACTGATGAAGCAGATATTTTTGTTATTGCACCTGCGAGTGCAAATACAATTGCCAAAATGGCTTTAGGAATTTGTGATAATTTATTAACATCAACATTTTGTGCTTTTACAAAGCCTGTTGTAATAGCACCTTGCATGAACACAAATATGTGGGAAAATCCTGCTGTAGAAAAAAATATTGAAACTTTAAAAAATAGAGGAATAAAAGTAATTGAACCTGATACTGGCTTTTTAGCTTGCGGAACTAACGGTAAAGGCAGACTTGCTGATATAAATTTAATTTATGATACCGTTAAAGATATTTTATTGCCTGAACAAATATTAAAAGGTAAAAAGGTTGTAATAACAGCCGGTGGTACGAAAGAGAATATTGATGCAGTAAGATATATCGGTAATTATTCTTCAGGCAAAATGGGTATTGCATTAGCTGACAGTGCATATAAACTGGGAGCAGATGTTGTTCTTATTTCTACAGTTGATGTTGATAAAAAATATAAAGTTATAAATGTTCAAACAGCTCAAGAAATGTATGATAAAGTAAATGAAGAATTTAAAGATGCTTATACATTAATTATGGCTGCAGCTGTAAGTGATTATAGAGTGAGAAATAAGTCTGAACAAAAAATAAAAAAAGATGGGAGTTCGCTAATAATTGAACTAGTTGAAAATCCTGATATTTTAAAAGAAATGTCTAATATTAAGCGAAATGATCAAATTGTTGTAGGATTTTGTGCTGAAAGTCAAAACCTTTTAGAATATGCAAAACAAAAGATTTCAAAGAAAAAGTGTGATTATATATGTGCAAATGATATTTCTAAAAAAGATATCGGATTCTCGTCAAATGATAATGAATTGTATATAATAGATAAAGAAATGAATGTTTGTCATATAGAAAAAGCTGATAAACAAATTATAGCTATGAAGATTTTGGAAAAAATTTATGGAAAAAGTAAGTAAAATTATAAAAAAAATAGAAGAGTTTGCACCATTGAATACTATGCAGAAATGGGATAATTCAGGTTGGCAAATAAATTTAGGTATAGAAGATACGAATAGGATTTTATTAGCACTTGATGTAACACCTTCTACTGTAGAAGAGGCTATTAATAAAAAATGTGACTTAATTTTATCACATCATCCTATATTTTTTAACTCTATAAAAACAATAGAATCACCATTTATAATAAAAGCAATTCAAAATAATATACAAGTATATTCTGCACATACAAATTTAGATATAGCACAAGGTGGTGTAAGTGAATATCTTGCAGAAAAATGCGGATTCACGGATTTAGATACTGCATTTGAATTTATTAAATATAAACAGTTTAACGAGGAAAAAAATTTTTCAAAATTGATTTCAACTTTAAAAACAATTTTTAGCTTGCCAAGTGTAAGGGTTGTAAACAGTCATAGAAAGACATATAAGTCAATAGCTTTTTGTTCAGGCAGTGGTGCTGAATATATTCAAGATTTAGAAAAAATAGGTATAGATGTATTTATAACAGGTGATTTAAAACACCATCAGGCATTGAATGCTACTAATATGACTATTGTTGATTTGGGGCATTTTCATAGTGAAAGATTTGTTGTTGAGATTTTTGAAAATATTCTGAAAAATGAAGATGTAGAAGTTATAGCAGCTGTTGAAAAACCTGCTTGGGAGTTAATTTAATGAAAAAGATTTTTGTATCAATACTAAGTATTTTATTCTTGCAGAGTTTTGCGATGGCAAAAGATACGCTGCAATTTGATTTCCCTAATGAAGGATGGCATAAAGTTTCAAGTCCTGATGGAATTGAAAGTAAGAAATGTTATGTCCCATATAATCAAACTTCTGATAATTATACAGAAATGCTTATTTTTTCAGAACGTGTTTTAAAAAATCAAGGTTTATCACCAATGGTAATGCTTCATAAACAATTAGGTAAGGATAGAAATAATTATCCTGATATTGTTCCTGAATATATAGTAAGTGATTTTGATAATGCTATGGTTACTTGGTGTAGCAAAATAAAGAATACTTGTGCTGTAGAAAGAGCTTTTCAAGGTAAAGAGGGAATTATCTTTGCTATATATCAAAATAAAGCTCCTCATTATTCGCAAAATATGTTTGGTCAATGGTCAAATATATTGAGTAAAGTTAAAGTATATGAGCCTGAAGTTGATGGTGCTTCTGCAAAAAGTTTGATAGAGCTTGATTAATGAACATTACTGGCGGCAAATATAATTCAAGAAAAATAAAAACGGCAGAATATGAAAATATAAAGCCAACATTATCAAAAACTCGCCAGGGTATTTTTAACACTTTGTCTGCAATGATTGATTTTGAAGGTAAATTATTTATCGACATGTTCTCAGGTAGTGGAATAATGGGGCTAGAAGCTATATCAAGAGGTTTTAGAACTATTTCTTTTGAAAAAGACAAAAGAACAGCATTATCAATAAAGGAAAGTTATAAAAGCCTTGGATTGATTCCTGATTTATATTTTGGTGATGCTTTAAAAAACATCTTAAAAATTAATTTAAAAGCGGATGTTATTTTCCTTGATCCGCCATATGATTCTGATTTGTATGAAAAATCATTAAAAATTATAAAAGAAAATAATGTATTGGCGGATGATGGTATTATTATTTTGGAACATCCTATTGATAAGAATATAAATATTCAAGATTTTGAAATTATTAAAATTAAAATATATGGTGATAAACAAATTAGTTATTTAAAATTATAGATATTTTCGAACTTCGTTCTAAAAAGACAAAACTTTGATATTGTTTCAATAAACAAAATTACGAAACTACATACATAGTTGCACTTTTTCTAATCTTCTTTTCATAGTGATAATGTTTATTATAAATAATTGTTCTAATTAATTTATTCTGAATAATAATTTTACTGATGAAATTTTGATTATTAAATAAACAGAAGATATTTTATTATGTACTTTTCTCATTGCAGAAAAGTACCAAAAGGCTAGCAACTTGATATTCCGTTTCGATTTTGTTAATTTCAACCAAAAGCTTTGTAACTCGAACTTCGTTCTCAAACAGACAAAGCTTCGATATTGTTTCAATAAACAAAATTACGAAACTACATATATAGTTGCACTTTTAATAAAAATAAAACAAAAAAAAGACCGATTTAATAATCGGTCTTTTTTAAATTTTTTCTAATCAACTAGGCTGCAACACCTTTAATTTCAGTAATTAAATAATTTGCGATCCATTCAAAATCGCTGTTAGATTCGGCTGCTTTTTGAAGATAGTCAATAGATGATTCCCCAATTCTGATTAAAATCATTGCAACAATTCCTCTTGTTCTGCCTTTTACAACTTGAAGCGAATCAACAAGGGAAGGAACTGCTTCTTTACCGATATTAACAAGCTCATTTTCAATCTCATTTTTAACATTGTTATCAGCGTTTTCTAATTTATTTAAATATTCGTTTATTGGTAATAATACTGTATTCATCTATTTGCCTCTTCTTATATTTCAAAACTTCCGATTTTATTATAAAGCAAAAAATTACAAATCCTGTTTTTTTAATATATTCTTTATATCGGTATTAAAACCCAGTAATGATAATAGTTTTAATTGGTTTAAAATTATAATTTTTATTGTAAGTTTACCAAAAATAGCCCAAATATATAGTGTAGATATTGCCGTTTGGTATATTTTTTTCTTCTTAGAATGTGTTTAAACTGGAAATATCCTGAAATTAAACGGAATTTTTCAGGAATTGGGAGTGTGTTCAATAAAAGTCATTACGGGGTATAGAAAAAATGCTAGTTGAAAAATACATTAATGGACTAAATCAAAGAAGCCAAATAGAGTTTAAGAATATATCAAAGGATATAATTCCATGGTTAGAGCAAACCGCTCTTGAAAATAATTGTTTAATTGATAAAAAAGAATGGAAAAGCAAATATAACAGCTATGTTATATATGATTATGAACCATTTTGTTCTGATGGATTTGAAATAAATGTTACTGTCTCATCAAAAGATATTAATTATTTGTATTTTCTAAAATTTTTATATGATAGTAAATTGGATACTATAGAGTATTTAAATAATTGTATAGGTGACTAGTACATTTTATTATTGTAAAGAAGTAAAACAAAATATATAATTAGGTTGCAAAAAGAAAGGAAGCAATATGGAAGAAAATAATACAAACAATCAAAATGAAGTTATTAAAGAAACAGATAAACATATTTGTTTTGAAAATCATTGCTGGAAAAAATGTTTAGCAATGATATGTGCAGCATTTTTAGGTGGTTTTTTGGCTTTCTATTTTGTTGCAGATCAAATGATGCATAAATATTACAAACCGCATTTTAATCCTTACAAATTTGAAAAAAGAATGTTTGATGATATTGATAGAATGTATAAACAAGATATGAAAGCTTTTGAAGATGCTTTTAATATGAAAGATAAATTTCATAAAATGAAAAAAATGCATAATGCGGATTTTGGCATGCCTATATTTATGATGGATGCAGTTAAAATAAAAACAGAATTTGATGATAATAAATTTAATATAATTATTGGCTTAAAGCCTTTTCAGAATGATGAAAATAGGGTTAATTATAATGTTGAAGGCAGAAAATTGACTGTTTTTGGAAATTCAGAAATAAAAGATAAAGAATATGAGCAAGATGTTGCGTTCTCTCAAGATTTTATACTTCCCGAAAATGCAGATACAGCAAATATTTCTAAAGTTAAAGATGGACATAAACTTATAATTTCTGTTCCAATTAGGGAATAGAATCTGTATATAATAAAAAGGCTCACATTATGTGAGCCTTTTATATTATGCTTCAATAAATAATCGTCTTCCTACAATATTAGGTTTGCCATTGTAATAACCTGCAAAATAACCGCCTTTTACAGGTTTATTTATTGCATAATTGTTTCTTTGTGATGTTTGCATAAAAGGATTTTCAAACGGGTTATATCCCGTATTTGTTTGATTAATATTTTGTGTTGAGACGCTTGGTGTATAAAATACCTGTGCTACCATGTTCTTTAAACTGTTAATCATTTATTTTTCCTTTGTAACATACACATTATAACTTATAATGATAAAAATTGTGATGTCATTATTATAATATTTTTTTATTAAAAAAAGTTATTTTATGAAAAAAATACATTTTTTAAATGAATTATTAAAAATAATTATAATTACATGTTTAAAAGCTTATTTAAATGGGAATATTCAAGTTATAAGTCACAAAAAAACAAAAATAAAATATAAAAAAGGAATAAATATAGTAATATAAATAATTTTACCGTAAGTGGGACGGGTCAGCTTGGTGCGCCGTATTTATTAAAATATTGATAAAAATAATTTATATGGAAATTATTTAAGTCTGCTTGTTTTTTATTTTTAATTTGTGATTAAAGTTTAAAATGATATTTGATGATAATAGAAACTTATAAAGACGGAATGCCAAAAGTACAAGAAAACAAAATTTGATAATAAAGTGTTTGATACCAAATTTCTACAACAAAAGAAGGAAGTAGACTTTGGTTAATTGTTAATTTTTGTTAATACTTGACGAATTGTTAAAAAAAGTATACAATTGACTGGTATTTGGAAAAAGTTTCGAAAAGACGAAAGGTAAAAAAAATTATGAAAAAATTAGGTTTCACCCTTGCTGAAGTTTTAATTACTTTGGTTATCATCGGTGTAATCGCTGCTATGACAGTTCCTACATTGATGAACAATACTAACGCACAAGAATATCGTTCAGCATTAAAGAAAGCTATTGCTGGTGTTAACCAAGCATTAACTTTGAACTATGCTTTAGAAGGTTTATCTGCTAATGACTATTCTGATGCTTCAGATTTAGTAAACAATGTATTCAAGAGAAGAATGAGTGTTATTGATGGTGGTGATGCATTTACTGATGCTGGACTTTGCTCTGGTTCAGATGTATTCACAACTGCTGATGGTATGATTTTCTGTGTAACAGGTTTCTCTTCTGATCCTGATAACGACGATCAAACATCTGCTTGTAACTCATACAATACAGCTCCTTGTGGTGCTGCAGATTCTCCAAACTTATGGATAGACGTAAATGGTGTTAAGAAACCAAATAAAGCTACTGTAAATTCTACTAGACCAAGAGATATTTACCAAGCACAAATTTATGCACAAAAAGTTGTTCCTTATGGCGAGCCAACTCAAGAAGTTATGTTTGACAAAGGTACAGAAGGTGCTGCTGACAACACTGGTTCTGGTGATTAAGATTATCTTAAAATATAAACAAGAGGCGGTTATAACCGCCTCTTGTTTTTTGTCTAAATAATATACATACTGTAATAAAATGTTCATATTTCTTGACTTATAAATATTTATTCAGATATCATGTGACTATTAAAGGGAAAGGATTGGGGTATATAATTTATGAGAAATTCATCATTGTATAGATCAAATTTATCAGATGAAAAAGTTGCTTTTTTATCTGAATTGAAGAATCAAAGGGACTATAACCAAAATCAACAGGAAGATTATACCCCTAAAGCATATAAGAGGCAAAGTAAACAAAAAGAACTAGATCTTTTATGGCAAAATTTTAAAATTAATCCTAAAGAAGAAAAATCACCCGGGGTATATTTATTAACAGGTTTTATAACTGGTGCTTTATGTATGTTTATAATGAATGCAATATTAAGTATTAGTTCTACTCTACCTGCTGATACAACTTCTACGTCTTTAGGTCAGCCAAAATTTGAAAAAAAGATTTCTAGAAAAAGTAAATTACCACAAATTACTTCAAATATAGCTGTTGTCCCTGCTACGGCTGAAACAGTTGAAGAAGTAGCAATTCCGACAGTTGAAACATACACGGTAAAAGAAGGTGATTCTATGAGCTCTATTGTTTTTAGGTTCTATGGAAAATATGATCCTGCTAAGGTGGAAAAAATAAGACAAGCTAATAAATTGACAAATGCTCATAAACTTTCAATAGGACAGAAATTGATAATTCCACTTGATTAATTTTATCAAAAGATATAAAAAAAGAACCGAGTTCATAATACTCGGTTCTTTTTATTATTCCTTTTATTATCCATTTAGAGCTTCTTTTAATAATTTATTTAATAATTGAGGATTTGCTCTACCTTGAGTTTCTTTCATTACTTGTCCAACAAAGAAACCAAATAACTTATCTCTTCCGTTTCTGTATAATTCAACTTGTGAAGGATTAGAGTCTACTACTTTTTGGCAGATTTCTTTTAATGCGCCTTCATCAGATATAACGCTTAGACCTTGTTTCTCAACAATTTCTTTAGCGCTGCCGCCTTCTTTTAAGAGTGTAACTACTATTTGCTTACCTATATTATTTGATATAGAACCTGAAGTTACAAGATTAATTAATTCTGCGAATGATTCAGCTGTTAATTTCGTTTCTTCAATTGTAACTTTTTCTTCTTTTAAGAAGGCTGCAATTTCTTTCATTAAGAAATTATTAGCAACTTTTGCATCAGCACCTAAAGCTACAACTTTGTCGTAGAAAAGAGCAATATCTTGTTGTTCAACTAACACATTAGCATCATATGGAGTTAATCCGTATGAAACATAACGTTCTCTTCTTTTTTGAGGAAGCTCAGGCATTTTTGCAGCTATTTCGTTTACCCATTCTCTTGAGATTTCTAACGGCATTAAATCAGGTTCAGGGAAATATCTGTAATCGTGAGCATCTTCTTTTCCTCTCATAGATTTTGTAATACCCTGATTGTCATCCCATAATCTGGTTTCTTGAACTACTTCTTCTCCAGCTTCAACAAGGTCAATTTGTCTGTCTATTTCATATTCAATAGCTCTTTGGAGCGCTCTAAAACTATTTACGTTCTTAATTTCTGCTCTTGTACCGAACTCTTTTTGACCATAAGGTCTTATAGAAATATTAGCATCACATCTCATAGAACCTTCTTCTAAGTTTCCGTCACAGACACCTATATATCTTAGAGTGGTTCTTAATTCTTCCATATATGCTCTTGCTTCATCAGATGAACGCATATCAGGTTCAGAAACAATTTCTAATAAAGGAGTTCCTGCTCTGTTTAAGTCAACTAAAGAATAGCTTGAACCAGCGATACCGGATGAACCCATATGAACAAGCTTTCCTGCATCTTCTTCTAAGTGAGCTCTTGTGATACCGATTCTTTTACCTTCAATATTAATATAACCGTTTACACAAATTGGTTGATCATATTGGGAAATTTGATAACCTTTAGGAAGATCAGGATAAAAATATTGTTTTCTGTCAAATTTACAGTATTGTGGAATTGTACAGTTTAAAGCCAAGCCTGTTAATATTGCCATATTAACAGCTTCTTTATTTAAAACCGGTAATACACCAGGCATGCCAAGGGTAATAGGGCTTATTTGAGTATTTTGTTCATTACCGAATTCTGTAGAGTCACAAGCAAAAATTTTAGACTTTGTTTTTAATTGAGCGTGTACTTCTAAACCTATTACAACTTCATATTTTTTTCTTAGTTCTTCCATTTTATCCGTTGTCATTTTAAAACCCTCTGTTTATTTAATTTTCAGTAAAAATCATATCATGAATATACTTGTATAACAAAATAATAATAGATTTTGAAATCCATTTTAAATGTAGTAAAATGTCATATAGATTGGCGGATATATGAAAAAGAAAATAATTGCAATATTTATATTATTAGGAATGTCTTTCTCGGATTGTTTATTGATAGCGCAAGCTCAAGAACCCTTCAAGGGCTATATTGAAGAAACAGATGTAAAAAATAAAGAAAATGATAAGATTTTTACTAAAGAAAAAGAAAAACTGGAAGGTAATAAAGTTGTAGAATTGACTGTTTCTCAGGTCTTAGCAGGAACAACCTCTGTTGAAGGAGATGAATTTTTTGCTGAAGTATCAGAAGATGTTTTAGCCGGAAGCGGAGTACTTTTACCGAAAGGTACAGTAGCTCATGGCATTATAAGAAATATAGTAGATCCCAAAAGAATGGGAAGAGATGGTTATATTGAACTTTCTTTTAATTATCTAATAACTCCAGATGGAAGAGAAATCCCTATTCAAGGTGATATGACCTCTAAATTGCATCCTGCGAAATCAGTTGCTAAAGTAGCTGGTGAAAATATTGCCTATACTGCGGTTGGTGGAGTAACCGGTGCTCTTGCAGCCCTAGAAATAGCTGGTATACCTGGTGCTGTTGCAAGTCAAGGTTATACTTTAGCTGGTGGTGCTGCAATTGGTGGACTTATTGCACTTGGCATGAGTTTTTTTAGAAAGGGAAGTGATGTTTTAATTTCTCCCGGAGATGAAATTAAAGTTAAAATAGTCAGTTCAGAACCCATTCAAGTTATGACGCATGAATCCGTAAGGCAAGACGAACTTGAATATGAAGGGCTTGAGGTAGATATATCTGATGTTTTCTTGGAAAAAGATCCATTTGACCATTTAAATACAATTTCTTTGGATTTAATAATTAAGAATAATTCAAAATCTGATTTTTCAAGTTTTGATATTGAACTGGTTAATGACTTACATAATTCATA
>CALUUL010000034.1 GCA_944323945.1 Candidatus Gastranaerophilales bacterium | reverse complement strand
GGTATAATGTCTGAAGAAAGTTCTGATACTGTTATAAGAAAAAGCGAAGAATTAAAAAATGCCGAAAAACTTATCGGCTGTTCATTGCAAGAACCTTTTATGACTATGGCTTTTCTTTCTTTATCAGTAATTCCAGAGTTAAAACTTACAGATAAAGGACTTATGGATGTTTTAAATAATAAATTTACAAATTTATTTATAAAATAAACAGAAAAGAAATTCATTTATACAAATCATAAATAATCGTAATCAATTTTATATTAACTTATGAATAAAAAAATTTTCATTATAAATTTAATTTTAATAGTATTATTATTTTTCACTATTGATATTTTTGTATTTTACAAACTAAAAGATAAATACAATATAAATGTGACATATTTACAGAATCTAACTAAAAAAATAAATAAGAAGGAAACAAAACTAAATTATATTATAAATAATAATCCAATGAGACAACCTCTAAATACAAATTACAATGCAAAACCAGTCATATTTACCGGTTGTTCATTTATATATGGAGAATATCTCAAAGAAAACCAAATAATTTCTTACAAGATATCAAAACTCATAAAAAATCCAGTTTATAACTTTGCCTCATTAGGATGGGGCATAAATCATACTCTTTTCTTATTAGAAACCGGATACATCTCTAAAAATATAAATAAAGAACCTGCGGTTATTATATATAACTACGCAGACTTTCATATTTTAAGAATGCTTATACCAAATATGTTTTTTGAGCAGAATGAAATATTATATCGAAAAAAAGAAAACCATTTAATACTAAAAGAATCAACATCTATAATTTCAAGATTCCCAATTATTGCAATTATACGTAAGAATTTTTTTGATTTTTTATTAAACAAGAATAGTTTATATCAACATTATTGCGAAAATCTTTTATTTCTTCACTTTTCACAAATAAAAAAATATATTGATAAGAATTTTAAGAATACAAAATTTGTAATTTTATTATATGCCGAATCCCCTCATTTTGAAAAAATTGCTCCATTATTAGAAGAACAAGGAATAATCATTATAAGAATCAAAGAAGAATATGGATATAACTTGTATAATGATGGATATCAACTTCCAGATGGTCATCCTAATGCGAAAGTTTGGGAAATAATAACACCAAAACTATATGAGTCTTTAGTCAAAAACAGAATTGAATTAATCCCACAATAAATTAATTTTTATTATAAATTATCAGAAATCCAGATTCATTCTTTCCATAATAAGTCTGGATTAATCAAAATAGCTGATTAACACCAGCTATTTTTTATTCTTAATTTATGTTAATCCTTATTAGCAATTGCAATTTGCTTTAAATTTTCAATTCCATACTTTTCAATCTCTGTTTGAATTACTGTTTTTATTGCGTCGTCTGATGAACCAATTGCACTATTAAAAGTATTTACAGTATCGTCCTCAAACTTTCCATTCATATCTTTTCTTGTGGATACCATTACTTTATAAGGATCTTTTTTGTCCGCAGAAATTGAAACTTGAAGATTTTCTCCATCACTGTCTTTTACTAAAAAGACACAGTTCAAAATATTTGAAGAATTAGACAACATTGTATTAATATATTTCTCTTTGGTGTCATTTTCAGACATTGTTTTACTTGTTGGTAATGGAACATAAACAGGCTTGCCAAATTGAACTTTTCCATTTTGAATCGTCATCTTTCTTCTGTCTGCAACTATTGTCCCATTATCTCCAAATGTTAACTCATTTGTTGTAGTAACAAATGGCTTATTTAAAGCACCTTGAGCATTAATTGCATTTAACATATCATCGGGATTTGACGTTTTTTTATCTTTTTCGTCAGATAATTTAACAGAATTTGGGCTTGCACCTTCTGTTACTGTACTTGGTTTTACGTTATAAGAATATACTCCATCTATATTATTCATGTTCATATATTACTCCAATCTGAATATTTCTATATATTCCATAAAAAATTTCATATATTAATAATTTACTAATAAAAATAATAAGGTTTACATAATTTAATAATCGAAACAAATTAAAGCTTTACACGACAAATTTATCATATAACACACAGAATTATTTATTAATTAAGAATGTTCCGTATTTTATATAATTATCCATTAAATATCTATCTAAACCTAATTCATTATAGCAATTATTTAGTGAAAGACAACTGTTTATAAGTATATAAACAATAGAAATTAATAATAAGATTTTATATATTTTTATAATTTTGTCACTAAAATTAAATTTATTATTCGCAAACGCAATAAATAATAATGGAAGCATTGATATTAAATAACGTCCTTGAAAACCGCTAATTATTTTAGAAACAGGGTTTGACCAATATATTAAAAAATTATATTGAGCTATAAAATAAGCAAATAAAAATACCAATAGTGCAATTACTTTTAGACGAAAAGATATTTTTTCTTTTAGGAAAACGAACATAGAGAAAAAAGAAATGAAAGCAATAATATAAACTCCAGAGTTTAAATATATATGCAGCCAACCAAAAACACCAATCATTTGGCAAAAATAACTTCGAAAATTAAACATAGTAGTAATACAAACTTTATTAAAAGTTTCAAATGGTTCTTTTAATAACCAAAAAGAATTATTAATTACATAATAATCTGGATTTAAATTTTTTGGATTCATAGCAACCCAAATTTGACAAATAATTAATGTTATAAAAATTAATATTCCTATACATAAACCTTTTTTCAATTTAAACTCTTTTGAGGATGCAGGAATAAATGGCAAAAGTGCTAAAGGATAAACTAATCCTTTACAAAAGGCACCAATAATTGAAAAAACACTTAAAATACTAAAATCTTTTTTAGATATCTCTCTTTTTCTAAACATCAAATAAAAAATAAAAGCAAAAAATAAGAAAGCAAACCCATTATTAAAAGAATCGGCACTATAACTCATTCCTTCATATAAAGCCATTGGTAATAATGCAACATACGTAAAAGGATATTTAAATACAGGTGTAAGTTTTATTGCAAATGTTGCAAGAAGAATATATACAATAAGATTCAAAAATCGTCCCAGATAAAATAATATATTACCATTATTTGTAAACAAACTTCCTATCTTTATTGCCAAAGATGATGGAATATACATTAAAGGGGAATAACGTGCACCTGCGTGAAAGATTTTTTTATCTCTTTTCAGAATATTCTTTTGTTCACTAGGGTTCTTTTTTATATATTGAGACCTATCAATATTTTGAAAATATTTATCATATTTTGTATATTGAACAGGTACTTTACTATAAAATATAAAATCAGCAACTTCACACGCGCGAAGCAAATGATGTGGTTCATCAGGAACTTCAAAAGGCGGTGCTATAAATAAAAATGTACTTCCAAATATAAAAGCTAATATAACAAAGATTATTTCAGGTTTTTCTAATATCTTATTTAAGGTTAAACCAAAGTTTCTCAGCATAAACACAACCTTTAAATCACTTTATAACTGGAGCATTAATAATAAAAGTAACTGGACCGTTGTTTAAAAGATTTATCTGCATATGAGCACCAAAAACCCCTGTTTTAACAGGAATTTCATATTCTTTCACTTTCGAAATAAAATATTCATACATCATTTTAGCTTCATCAGGTTTCATTGCATTATCAAAACTTGGACGAGTTCCTTTTTTTATATCAGCACATAAAGTAAACTGAGAAACTATAAGCATTTCACCATTAATATCTTTTATTGAAAGATTCATCTTCTCATTTTCGTCTGGGAAACATCTTAATGCACAAATTTTATTAGCAAGCCAATCAGCTTGTTCTTTTGTATCATTCTTTTCCACACCAAATAGAACCAAATACCCTCTATCTATAGAACTGAATAATTCATTTTCTATAGTAACGGAAGCATTATCTACTCTTTGAACTACAAGTCTCATTACTTAACCGCAATTACTTCTATTTCAGCTAAAGCACCTTTAGGCAATTCTTTTGCAGCGACACACGAACGAGCAGGTTTTGATACAAACGCTTTTTCATATAAAGAATTAAATACTGCAAAATCTTTCATTTCTGCAATAAAACAAGTTGTTTTTACAACATCTTCAAAACCATATCCTGCGGCTTCTAATAATCCTTTTATATTCTTTAATATCTGATTTGTTTGTTCCTCAATTGTTCCGCCAATAAACTCATTAGTTTCGGGATTAATCGCAATCTGACCTGAACAATATAATGTATTTCCACATTTATAAGCTTGTGAATAAGGTCCTATTGCTTTAGGCGCCTTATCTGTTGAGATAATTTTATTCATTATCAATATCCCCTAACTTATTTTGTATAGCTTGTTCTACATTCTCATTCATAGTTTCTTCACTGTATGAATCTTTTGTATCAGTAACAACTATTTTATTTACAGCCATTACAGAATCGTTTTCCATTAAGTTTTGGATTCTAACACCTGTTGCAGGTCTGCCTTGGCGTGAAACATCACTTGCCTTAATTCTTGAAACTATGCCATTTTGAGTAACAACCATAATTTCATCATCTTCTTCTACTACAGTTAAAGCAACTAATCTTGATGAAGCTGATTTAAACTTTGTTGCTATTAAACCAATACCACCTCTATTTTGAGGTCTAAATTCTGACATTTTTGAACGTTTACCAAATCCATCAGATGTTACAACCAATAAATCTGCATCAAAGTTTCTTGGTATAATATCACAGCCGATAATTGTATCTGCCGTTCTCAATTTCATTGAATTTACACCTCTTGCGCTTCTGCCTAAAGGTCTTAAATCATCAATAGCAAATCTTATTGCCATACCACAGCTTGTAGCAATAAATACTTCGTCAGAATTATTTGCTTGTTTTACCCAATTCAAGCTATCACCTTCTTCAAGTCCTATAGCAATTATGCCGTTCTTTCTTATTGAAGCGAAGTTATCCAACCCAATTCTCTTTATATAACCTTTCTTGGTTAGCATAATAAGATTTGAATTAGGATCAAAATTTGAAACAGGAACAACAGCTGTTATTTGTTCATCTTGTTCAAGTGGCAATACATTTATTATAGGAAGACCTTTTGCTTGTCTTGATCCTTCTGGGAAATCATATACGTTCAGGCTATAAACAGTACCTTTACTTGAGAAGAACAATACTTTATCATGCATCATTGCAGTAAAGAAATGTCCTACATCATCGTCTTCTTTTGTTTTTATTCCGCCTTTTCCTCTTGTTGCACGGTTCTGACGTTCAAATACATCTAAAGAAATACGTTTAATATATCCTTGACGAGTTATAAATACAGCCATTGGTATATTTGGCGTCAAATCTTCTATCGTCATTTCATCTGCTTCTGGAAGAATTTGAGTTTTTCTGTCATCTCCATATTTTTCTTTATCTTCATTTAATTCTTGTTTTATTAAAGTTAGAACTTTATTTCTGTCGGCAAGTAATTCTTCATATTCTTGAATTTTCTTTTTCAATTCTTCATACTCAGCCTTAATTTTATCTTGTTCCAAGCCTGTTAAACGTCTTAATTGCATTTCCAAAATAGCATTGGCCTGATCAACATCAAGACCAAATTTTGACATAAGACCGATTCTTGCCTCGTCTGCAGTTTTGGATTTTTTAATTAATTCAATGACATCATCCAAACTTGCCAAAGCAATTAATAACCCTTCTAAAATATGGGCTCTCATTTTAGCTTTTTTCAAGAAGAATAAAGTTCTTCTTGTAATAATTTCAACTCTGTGTTCAATGAATTCATTAAGAACTTCTAATAAATTCATTAATCTTGGCTGTTGACCAACTAAAGCCAACATATTAACACCAAATGTGGCTGTCAATTGAGTATATTTATAAAGATTATTTCTTACAACTTCAGGCTTTGCATCACGTTTAAGCTCGATAACAATTCTCATACCATCACGGTCAGATTCATCACGTATATCAGATATACCATCAATTTTTTTGTCTCTGACAAGTTCTGCTATTTTTGTTATTAAAGCTGCTTTATTTACCTGATATGGAATTTCTGTAACAACAATAGCCGTTCTTGATTGACGTCCGCCACCTGCAGGGATTTCTTCAAATGTTGATATAGCAGACATTTTTATAGAACCTCGGCCGGTAGCATATGCTTTTCTAATTTCAGAAACACCAATAATACTTGCACCTGTAGGGAAGTCAGGACCTTTTACGTGGTGCATAAGTTCATCAATTGTCAAATTAGGGTTATCAATCAAAGCAATAGTACCGTCAACTATTTCGCACAAGTTATGAGGCGGAACATTTGTAGCCATACCTACCGCAATACCAGAAACACCATTTAACAACAGCATAGGTAATCTAACAGGTAAAACTGAAGGTTCTTCAAGTGAACCGTCAAAATTCGGAACAAAATCAACTGTTTCACAATCTATATCGGCAAGCATAGAAGTTGTAATTTTATGCATTCTTGCTTCTGTATACCTCATAGCGGCAGCACCATCACCATCGACACTACCAAAATTACCATGCCCGTCTACAGTAAGATATCTTGTTGAAAAATCCTGTGCCATTCTAACTAGAGATTCATAAACAGCTGTGTCACCGTGGGGGTGATATTTACCTAAGACTTCACCAACGATTCTCGCACACTTTTTGAATGGTTTATCAGGTGTCATACCAAGTTCATTCATTGCAAATAGAATACGTCTGTGAACAGGTTTTAGACCGTCTCTAACATCAGGAAGTGCTCTTCCTATAATTACAGACATTGCATAATCTATATAACATTGTTTCATTTGTTCACGTATATTAACCGGAACAATTTTCCCATCTTCAAAAAAATTCTGTTGAGCCAAAACTTATACCCCTTTATGACAATTTATTATTAAATTTCTCACTCTCTCAAAAGTTCATGATACCTATATTGTAACACAAACAAGCTTTTGAGCAAATTATTAACAATCTTATTTCTTAATCTTTTTCAATAAAAATCTTATTGTAATAGCAAACCGTATTTTCTTGCAATTTTTATTGTTTGATTATCCATTGCAACAGGAATCCCATTCATTTTAATATCACGCATATAAGCATATCTGTGCCTTCCGTCTCCAAAAGCGATTTCAGGATATTCTCCATAATCATTAATATATACTACAGGAGCATATATATTTTTACCTGTTTTTAAATAGTCTTTATATCTTTCGGTTCTTTCAGGCTGAGAAATATTTCCATCCTTGCCGACATAAGCAAAGCCATATTTTTCATATGCATTATCAAATTTTGTTGTATCTATTTCAACTAATCTATAGCCTCTTGATTTATCCTCAGGTGACAATTCAACCCTTGATTTTATACTTTCTGCAGATTCAAGTAATTCTGAAAATGATTTTCTGGTAAAATTTATACCTCTATTAGCAAGCATTGTCTCAATTTCATCATCTGCACCTTTATCTTCACCTATAAAATTTATAGTTGAATTTGCATAACTATAATTCTCTTCAGGAATTTCCACTGAAGATGAAATTTTGTTTCCAAAAAAAGAATATCTATCTGACAAATCAATAATTTCATCAACTTTATTCGGATTTTCTTTAGCTTTTACTACATATAAACTCTGAAAAGAAGGCTTAAGATTTCTGTTATGGTTATTAATTTGCATATTTTATTTCCTTTTAACTGCATAAAACTCATAAATAGTAAAAATTGCCAATAATTGTTATTTTATATTTTTTTATCTTATAATTCACTTGTAAGAGAAAATATAATGAAAAAAACATCAACAGAAAATAAAAACATCAATAATATAATAGAAGAAACAAACCTAAAACATATTGCCATCATTATGGATGGAAACAGACGTTGGGCTAGAAACAGAATGTTACCGTCTGCAGCAGGTCATAAAATGGGTGTTGAAGCTTTAAGAACAACACTAAAAGCCTGCAAGAAATTTGGCATTAAATATCTTACCGTTTATGCTTTCTCTACAGAGAATTGGAACAGATCAAAAGAAGAAGTTGATTTTTTAATGTCTTTACTTGCAAAAACTATTGTTAAAGAAGTACCTGAATTTATTGAAAATGACATTAAACTTACTTTTATTGGCGATAGAAAATCACTTTCTAAAGAAATAAATGATGTACTTGAATTTGGGGAAGAAAAAACATCAAAATGCAATACATTAAATCTTCAAATTGCATTTAACTATGGTTCAAGAATGGAAATAACAAATGCCGTAAAAGAAATTTGCAAAAAAGTTCAAAATGGACAAATTGAAATTTCAGATATTAACGAAAATACAATAGAAAACGAACTCTATACAAAAAATATTCCTGCCCCTGATTTATTAATCAGAACAGGCGGTGAAAAAAGAATAAGTAATTATTTACTATGGCAAGTTGCATATTCAGAAATATATGTTACAGATAAATTTTGGCCTGAATTTAATGAGAATGAACTATCAGAAGCAATAATTGAATTTCAATCAAGAAATAGAAGATTTGGGAAATAAAATATGATTAAAATAACTTTGGCGACTTCAAACCCGCATAAATTAGAAGAAATAAACGCAATTAATAAAAATAAAGATATTATTTTTGATGTAGTTAAGGGCGATTTTAATCCTGTAGAAGACGGTAAAAATTTTGAGGAAAATGCGGCTATAAAGGCAAAAGAAGCTGCCAAAATAATGAAAACATATTGTTTGGCAGATGATTCAGGACTTTGTGTTGATGCTTTAGAAGGACGCCCTGGTATACATTCTGCAAGATATGCTCAAACTCAAAAAGAAAAAATAGAAAAACTTTTAGCAGAAATGAAAAATGTACCATATGACTGGAGAAGTGCTCATTTTGTTTCATCTATGGTTTTAGTTAATGCAGATGGAGAAATAATCCACACACAAACAGGTAAAGTATTTGGCTATATAGATGATTCTCCCAAGGGAACAAATGGTTTTGGTTATGATCCTATATTTTTTATTCCGTCAAAGAACCAAACAATGGCAGAACTTCCTAATGAAGAGAAGAATAAAATTTCACATAGAGCTAACGCCCTAATCCCTATGCTTGAATGGATTGAAGAAAATTTATTATAAATTATTCATCAGTTAATAAAAAATTTTCAGGCAATTCTTTCTCTATCAACATAACAAAATCAGAAGGTTTCACACCTAATGCTTCTGCAACTTTCCATACAGAAATAAACATAGGACTATTGGATGCCGATTTCATTCTACTTAGTAAAGATTTTTGAATTTCATATTCATCAGCAAGCATTCTTTGAGAATTTAATTTTCCTTTACGAAGTTTTTTATAGTTGTAGAAATTGCTTGTATTAACAGTTTTTCTTTTATTAGGTTTTTACTGTTTTGATACATTCCTAAACCCCTATAATTTAAACAAGTTTACATTGTATATCTATTATGCTTTTTTATTTTCAGGTTGTTCAAATTCTCTCAAGCCAGGAGCTTGCGTACTACCCGTTCTTTTTGCAGTAATAGCATACTGTAATTTAGGAATTGCAACACCTAAAGCAAAAGCAGAAGCTGCTATTGCAACTGCCCTAAAGCTTGCAGACATAACGAAGCTTTTCTTAGACAATTTATCAAGAAGTTTTTTATCGATAATACCGTTATTTGTTTTATTTGCTGCTTCTATAATTGCGTTTGCATAATCATCAATATTATCCCTAAATTTAGTAATCTTTTTCATAGGAATATATTTATATGGATTTGTTAAAGCTTCACCAAATTTAGTTTTAAATATCTTGTGCATAAATGAAGATTCACTTATTGCACCATTTTTCAAAACATCCGCAACCTGTTGCTTAGTTAATACAGAACCAATTCCAGCTTGTTTTGGCTGCAATTTAGAAAGTTCCTTAGCCTTATTAATTAATGTTTCATCTGTCAAATGTTTACTCAACTCAGATAAAGATATAACATCTGAATTAAATGGCAATCTTGATAATAATTCTTTTGCCTTGTCATCTAAAGTTCCAATTGTTTTTTCTGCAAATTCTTTTACACCTATTGTTCCAAATGTACCATCGGCTTTCTTAATTTGTTCTAAACACAGATTATGAACTTGCTTTGAAGCAACCGTATCTATAGAGGTATACTTTGAACTACCTGATAGCTTCTGGAATAAAGAATATAATAATGGAGTACTTGCCATATAAAAGAATGAAGAAGAAGCATCTCTAAATAAATATTCAATACCTTCATCTTTATTCCTTGCCGTAGTAACACGTCCCGTTAATATACCTACATCACTTGACAATAACTTACAAAATTTATTGTTTTCTAAATAATGAGCAACTGTTGTCATTACATTAGGAGAAATTCCCTTAAAAGTTGGTTTATCTTGTGACACAAACTTTTTATTAAACTCATCAAATGATACTGAAGCAAATTGAGAATAAATATCATTAAAATTCTTTGTATTTCCAGAGTTAGAGTTTTGTTGTGTTTTTTTCGATGAATTTTCTTCCTTATGCATTAATTTTCTGGTAATTGCCTGATTTATTTTAGGCAGCGCAAAACCAACGAATCCTGTTGCCAACAATGTTGATAATATAATTTTAGAAAATTTAAATACAGCCAGTTTTTTTTCTAATTTTTTTAATGCATCTCTATCGGTAACTTTTTCAGATAAATCACCAACAAGATTTTTAAAAGGTGTTCTAAGTGCATCTTTACCAACATCAAATTCAGTTGTAGGAAGTTTTAGAACATGTGTTCCAAATTTATTTCCGATATTATTGAAAATATCAACACCTTTCATCCAAAAAACAGCCGAAACAATATCATCAAATGCTCTTTCACGAAGTTCTGCACTACCGCCACGTTTATACGCATTATAGCCTCTTCCTCCTGTTACTGCTGATTCTAAAAGGATTGTCGAAGCCAAAGCATCTTGATCAGCAAGGGTCCTGACTATTTCTCTTGCACCTTTATTACTAAATTGATATTTTTTGTTATTACTGTTTTCTTGACTAACTGATATTCTATTTATTTGCATTGATTATTATTTTTATCCAATAGACTTTTCAAAATGGTTAAAAATGGTAATAAACTTTTTTTGCTATTTTGTTTCAAATTTTAATATTTTAAATATTTTATTTACTTTATTTTTTTAGATTATATAATAAACGTACTCACTAATCCTCTAAGCAGATTGTTAATTTGACAATACTGACATTAGAAAGGGAAATACATTATGGCAAATATTAAATCCGCTAAAAAAAGAATTTTAACTGCAGAAAGAAACTATGAAAGAAATGTTGCTTTCAGATCAGCTATTAAGACTGCTGTTAAAAAAGTTATTGTTTTAGCACAAGCCAAAGAAAAAGACCAAGCAGCTATTAATACAGCATTATCAGCAGCATACAAGTTATGTGATAAAGCTGTTTCTAAAGGTATTTTACATAAAAATACTGCTGCAAGAAAAAAATCAAGATTAACAAAAGCAATTAATAAATTAATGGCTTAATTGCTTTCTTAGTTTAGATTTTTCGGTTTAAAAAAGCTCCTTACCTTGAGGAGCTTTTATTTTGTATAGTTTTTATTTCTAACAGTTTAACCAACTAAACCGGAATCATCATATTCTGAAGCTTTTACCATAATAGCATGTTCTACAGGATTTTCCTTTTTTATTGATGTATCAAAAGGAACTTCATCAAAACTATATTCTTCTTTTACCCTTTTCAACTGATTTTCATCAACCAACTTTTTTGCAAGTTCTGCAATTTCATATACCAATTGATATCTGTTTTCAGTTGCTTCATTAAGATCCCACGCTATTTTTATAATTTGGTTCATAAATTCCTCCAGTATAATTTCAGATATTTTAATAATACTATGCTCATTTTTTAATATCAAGCAATGTTTTTTTCACATAAATCAGAATATTAATTTTTGTAAACAGTCGTAAATTCATGTGTCATCATGCTTTGCCCTTTTTTAACCTTTTTGAGTTATTTGTATTACAAAATGTAAACACAAGTTTATTATAACGAAAACTCATGTGCCATCATGCTTTCCATGATTTTATTCACGATAATACTGATAAGGCTTATAGCCCTATATCATGCCTAAAACCTATGATTATAAAGGCAGGTAAATTTATAGGTTTTTATGCAAAATTCAAGTAATTACTCATATATAGGAAACAAAGTAATTAATATAAAATCTGAACTCCTTTGTAGAGAAGCTGAAGATGATTTTTATTATTTCAATAAAATAAATGAAGCATACAAAAAGCTTACTCAAGCGATAGAACTTACACCAACACACCAAAAAAGCATTATCTTACTTGCTGATATTTGTTTTATTAAAGGAAAAATAAAAAAAGCTTTAAGTCTATATTCAATTGCAGAAAACATTTCACCAAACAACAGCAAAATATTAGCAGCAATAGCTAATTGCAATTACGTTTTAGAAAATTATTCACAAGCATTGACTTATATAGAAAAATCAATAAAAAAAATTAATCTTGAAAATTGTGAACTTTATTCTCAACTCCTTGAGATTAAAGTAAACATTCTCATTGAACAAAAAAGATATAAAGAAGCACACTCAAGTTTTATTAAATTAAAAAATATTAATAAACAAATATCTTTCCAAACAGATTATAATATTAATTATAAAATAATTATTGAAAAACTATACTTAAAAGAAAAACTTAAAAAATCAAATTTAAAAATAGTTTAAAATATTCGTTAGAAAGATAAAATAGTGAAGAGTCATATTAAAAAACTTGTTTTATTCCTTATTACTTTAATTTTCTTATATTTTGTCTTTGTTAATTTAGATATTAATGAACTAATACGAAACATAAAAAAATTTGATATAAAATATATTATCTTTTTAAGTATTTCAATAATTTGTTCGCTTGCCTGTAGAGGGATTTGTTTTAAACAGCTTATATCGAAAACAATAAATGTACCATTAAAAGAACTTGTTCCATTATGCTTAACATCAGCATCTTTAAATATAGTTCTTCCTGCAAGAGCTGGTGATATATTTAGAGCTTTCTTTATAGGTCAAAAATACAAAGTAAGTAAAATTAAAATATTTGGCACCGTTATGTTAGAAAGAATATTTGATGTATTCGTTATATTTTGTTTATTACTACTCGGTGTTTTTGTTTATCATAGAAATGAACTTGCTATTAAATTATGCTCTTTTGCCGGAATATGCATTATTTTAGGAATATCATTTACTTTTATAACATTCAAATATAACAAGACAGATGAACTATGCAATTTAATCATTAACAAAACAAAAAACCTTCCTTTTTCTAGTTTAATTCAAAAGGCAGCAAACTTTACAAATAAAACTTGTAATTCATTTTTTAACGGATTTGAAGTTATAGACGCTCCCCCAAAAATATTAGCTGCACTAATAGCTTCTTTTGGAATTTGGTTTTTTGAATGTTTAAACTTTTTTATAACAATACAAGGGTTCGGATACAATCTACATTGGTCTGTAACAATTTTTATTATTTGTTTTATTGCCCTTGCTTGTATGATTCCATCTACTTCTATATTTATTGGACCTTATCAATTAGCTGTAATCACAGCATTTTCAATATACAATATTAATAAAGAAACAGCACTTGCTATATCGTTTGTTGAACAAGCTATAGTTACAATTTTAACGTCAATTTTTGCAATTACATTTTTATTAAAAAATAATATTTCGTTCAGTGATTTAAAAAAAGATGTACAAGAGAAATTCTAAGTTTTATTAAAAAATAAAAAAAGTTTATTTTTAAGCAATTAAAAATATTTTTTCTTTATCAGATTAAAGGTAAGGAGAAAATAAATGAGTATCCAAAGTGTAAATTTAATAAAAGGTATCTGTAAAAAGATTAATGCTTCAAAAGCAACAAAAACGGCATTAAATAAAAAAGCACTTTAAAATGCACTTGTAAAAAACACCGATAAAAATTGTTTACAAAAAGCAGTCCATATAGAAATTATAGATAATGGAATAAAAACAGGGTTACTTACAGTTCTGGGATTAAGTATTGCTGGCGTATATTCTGCAAATAAAGCACTTGAAAAGGGTCAAAGAGTTTTTTCTACTACTGCATAAAACAAAAAAGATATTGATTACTCAATATCTTTTTGTTATTTACAATTTTTATCCAATTACATTTTAGCGAGGTATTCATTAATAGCTTTTGCAGCTCTCTTACCAGCCCCCATTGCGTTAATAGCAGTAGATGAACCGGTAGGCGCAACATCGCCACCAGCATAAACACCATCAACAGACGTTTCACCTGTTTCTGCATTAATAACAATATAACCTTTTTTGTCAGTATCTAAATTCATGCTATCTTTCAACATAGATGCTTGAATCGTAGGGTTAGGTCCTGTACCCAATGCAACAACAACTGTATCTACATCTAAATCAACAAATTTGCCTGTAGGAACAGGTTTTCTTCTACCTGACTCATCAGGTTCGCCAAGTTCCATAATTTCAAACTGCATACCATTTACATAACCATCTTTATTATAAATTTCTTTTGGTGCATGCAAGAACTTAAATACAACGCCCTCTTCTTTTGCGTGTCTGATTTCTTCTAAACGGGCAGGTAATTCAGCTTCTGTTCTTCTATATACAATATAGACTTCTTTGAAGCCAACTCTCACTGCAACACGAGCAGCATCCATAGCAACATTACCACCACCAATTATTGCCGCCTTTTCTCCAACTCTTATAGGCGTTGCCGTTTCTTCTAAATTTGCCTGCATCAAATTAACTCTTGTTAAAAATTCATTTGCAGAAAAGACTCCATTTAAGTTTTCGCCGGGGATTCCCATCATCTTTGGCAATCCTGCTCCTGAACCTATAACAATAGCATCAAATCCATCTTCTTTTAATTGTTTTATAGTGATAGATTTCCCAACAACAACATTTGTATAGAATTTTACACCCATTGCTTTTAAATTATCAATTTCTTTATCTAAAAAAGTTCTTGGTAATCTAAAAGGAGGAATACCGTATCTTAATACGCCACCCAATTTATGTAATGCTTCAAAGACAACAACTTCATGACCAGCTCTTCTTAAATCAGCAGCCGCAGTAATACCTGCACAACCGGAACCAACTATTGCTACTTTTTTACCTGTTTCTTTTATTTCGCCAACTTTTAAACTTGTAGCATCACCAACATAACGTTCCAATGCACCAATTGCTATAGGTTCAGATTTAATACCTAATACACATTTACTTTCACATTGACGTTCTTGAGGGCAAACCCTTCCGCATACTGAAGGCAATAAACTTGATTCTCTAATAATCTCACCTGATTTTTCAATATCACCATCTTTTAAAGCACTAATAAAACCAGGAATATTTATATTTACAGGACATCCCTGTACACATCTTGGATTCTTACAATTTAAACAACGAGAAGCTTCTAATTTAGCTTGTTCATCTGTTAAATTTGATTCAACTGCGTCAAAATTAGTACGTCTAACCATAGGGTCTTGTTCATGTTGTCTTTGTCTTACTGCCATATCTATATCCTTCTTGTTTAACCAAAACTTAAGTAAATTATACTATAAAAACATTGTGTAATATTTTTGTTTTTTTGCAAAGTTTTTAACAAAATTTTTTAGGTATAATAACTTTAGAGTATTTAATGTGGAGAAGTTATGAAAATCAACAAAAATTATTTGGAATTGGAAGATAGTTATTTATTTTCAACCATTGCAAAAAAAGTAAATCAATTCGTAAAAGAGAACCCTGATAAAGATTTAATCAGACTTGGTATTGGTGATGTTACATTGCCTTTAGCTCCTGTTGTAGTTGATGCGATAAAAAATGCTGCAGACGAAATGGGGAAAAAAGAAACATTTAAAGGATATGGACCGGAACAAGGTTATGCTTTTTTACGTGAAGCAATTCAAAAATATTATTCACGCAAGAATGTAAATTTAGAAGCTGATGAAATTTTTATTTCAGACGGTGCAAAAAGCGATCTTGGTAATATTTTAGATATTTTTGGACTAGATAATACAGTTTTAGTACCTGATCCGGTATATCCTGTATATGTTGATACAAATGTAATGGCAGGAAGAAAAATAATTTTTGCAGATGCAAATGAACAAAATGGGTTTTTACCATTACCTGATGAAAATGTTAAATGCGATATTATATATATATGCTCACCAAATAACCCAACTGGAGCTGTTTATACAAAAGACGGACTAAAAAAATGGGTTGACTATGCATTAAAAAATGATGCAGTTATATTATTTGATGCGGCATATGAATGTTTTATAAAATCAGAAGAACTTCCAAACAGTATATACGAAATTGAAGGTGCAAAAAAATGTGCCATAGAATTTTGTTCTTTCTCGAAAACTGCAGGGTTTACAGGTACAAGATGCGGATATACCGTAGTACCGAAAGAATTAGTAAAAGAAGGTGTTTCTTTACATAAATTCTGGTTAAGAAGACAAACAACAAAATTCAACGGAGTTCCATATATTGTCCAAAAGGGCGCTGAAGCTATATTCTCTGAAAAAGGACAAGAACAAATTAAAGAAAACATTGCATACTATAGTGAAAATGCCAAAATTATAGCAGAAACTATGGATAAAAAAGGTATATGGTATACAGGCGGTAAACACTCACCGTACATATGGTTAAAATGCCCTAAAAACATGTCTTCTTGGGAATTTTTTGATTACCTTTTGAATAATATTGCAGTAGTTGGAACCCCAGGGGCAGGATTCGGTAAAAATGGTGAAGGATATTTCAGATTAACATCTTTCGGAAACAGAGAAAAAACAATTGAAGCAATGGAAAGATTTTCAAAACTATTTTAAAAAGAGGAGTTTAAACTCCTCTTTTTATGAATGATCTTTTGCCTTTTGAACAAAGTTTAAAATAGCTGTTGATACAGATGGTCTTTCATACCAATCTCGAATATATCGTTCCATACCAAAACAACTTCCTTTTTCCTTTAAGCCAGTATTAACATTAAACTGAGCTTCACACATTCCAACTTGGACTGTAAAAAAAGCATTCTTAGGATTTTTAACATCTATATTGAATGTCAAACCACGAACTCTTTTAGAACCTCCAGGAACTTTATCTTCAATATCTTTCTTAGATGTAAGAAAATTTATCAATGTCTGTTCCAATTCTGCGATAACAGGATCTTTTCCATCTGCCATTTTATTTTCCTTCTTTAAAATATTTGTCTCTTAACCTTCTATTTATTAATATACCACATTTTGTAGTAGCTAAACCTCCCATAGATGTTTCTTTTAACAATGGGGACATCAATTGACCTGTTTGAACCATTGCATCAATAACTTCATCAAAAGGTATTTTACTTGTTATTCCAGACATAGAAAGCTCCGCCGCAGTAATTGCTTGTATTGCGAGAAATACGTTTCTTTTTACACAAGGAATTTCAACCAAGCCAGCAACCGGATCACAAGTTAAACCTAGAATATTCTTAATTGCCAAAACTGATGCATTAATTATTTGATTTTCATTTCCGCCAAGAATTTGCACAGCAGAAGCAGCACTCATAGCTGAAGCGACACCACACTCCGCTTGGCATCCCGCTACAGCACCTGCCATTGCAACTTTTGATGATATAACATATCCTATTGTACCAGCAGTAATTAGTGCATTTATTTCTTCCTCTTCCGTTAATTTATATTTTTCTGATAAAGAAATAATAACGGCAGGAACTATCCCGCAAGAACCTGCTGTTGGACATGCAACAATCTTATTCATTCTTAAATTTTCTTCCATTGTTGCAAGTGCATAAGTTGTGATTTTTTCATATAAATCGCCAAATAATGAAGGGGTTTGAGTATATCTTTTTTTTAATTTTAATGTATCATCCCCGCATAATCCGCTAAAAGATTTTTCACTTGAAGTAAGACCACTAACAATTGCTTCTTTCATTGCATTTATATTTTTTAGAACTTTTTCTCTAACTTCTTTTACAGTAATTTCAAAGTCATAGGCTTCTTTTTCCTGCATTATTTCATATATTTTTTTATTTTCTTCTTTGCAGGCTCTCAAAAGTTTTTCAAAAGTGTTTATAGAATATTCCAACTTATGCCTCTAGTTTTTTCACATTTCTAACAAAATACACATCATCAATTTTTCTTATTTCATCAAGCAAAATATCAGAAACATTACCATCTAAACAAATGCACATTGAAGCGGTTTTTCCCCTTGCATTTCTATCACAATCAAGTGAAGCAATATTTATATTTTCTTTTTGAATTAATGTTGAAACTTTTGATATCATCCCGGGTTTATCTTTATAAAACAGAACAAGAGTATTATATTCACCTGAAATTTTAGTTGCGAAATCATCAATCTTAACTATCTCAACATTTCCTGCTCCTACAGAATTCCCGGAGACTATCATTTGAATTTTTCCATCTAAAATAAAATCAACAGAGTTAGGATGCATATCCAAATTTTGTTCAAATTCATAATTGTATTTTATTCTTTTTGCTTCTTCATTATCATAAATATTTTTTATTTCGTCACTATCAACATTGAAGCCTAAAAGCCCTGCCAATAAACCTTTATCTGTACCGTGGCCTTTTCCTGTTTGAGCAAAAGAGTTATACAATCGAAATGTAACCTCTGTAGGCGTTTCACCGTAAATATTTCGCACCAACAACCCAAGCCTAACAGCACCTGCAGTATGAGAGCTGGATGGACCTGTCATAATAGGTGATATAACATCAAATAATGAACGTTGTTTCATAGTTTAATATTATATGTTTTCTTTTGGGTATGCAATATTAATACAAACAAAAAAAAGCTCTTTCTTAGGAAAAGAGCGTTAACTAGGTTAGTTTTGGTAGATAGTTGTTCAGTTTTAGACTTTTATGAGTCTTACATTTTCTTTAATAACTCTGAATATTTTTTTATGCGCATTTAATACAACATTTTTACAATACTTTACATTTATAGATTATTTTGTGCTAAAGTTTCTCCGAAATATACCGAATTATAGAATATATTTTAGAATCGAGGTATTAATATGTATTATTACAATTCTGTATGGCCTGGAGCATATAGTTTTAAAAGCGAAATAAAGCTGTTTACTCAATGGTTTAAAAATCAACTAGAAATAATATTAAATAAAATTGAAGAAACAGAAAAAAAACTTGGATAAAATTATAATTGTTATTCAATAAAAACCTATGGTATACTTGCTCTAGTAGCTAGTATATAGGTTTTTTATAGTGATATCACAAATTTTAACAGCTTGCGTAATAGGGCTTGATGTATATAAAATACTCGTTGAAGTTGACGTAAACAACTCACTTCCCTCTGTTTCTATTGTAGGGTTACCAGACCT
>CALUUL010000033.1 GCA_944323945.1 Candidatus Gastranaerophilales bacterium | reverse complement strand
AAAAAATCAAGATATATTTGAAACACAGCCCTATTGGTTCAAAAAAATCAAATTCCGACAATGTCTGTTCAATGGCAGCTCACTTTATTACACGATTTGTTTGAGCCTGTATAAGGAAGCTCTGTATTAAAAAAGACTCTCTTGCGAGAGTCTTAAAATGGTTGCGGGAGCTGGATTTGAACCAACGACCTTCGGGTTATGAGGGGCTAAAGTAGAATATTTTAAATGATACAATGTGAAATTTGATGAAACTAAAATAATGATATAATAGCACTTTTCGCTGTTTTTATTTCACATTTTTAATTGTTTTTAAACACTATTTATGAATTTTACAGTGACATTTTGGTGACAAAATTGTCAATATATTAATTTACAGTTCAATAAATGTTTTATGCTATAATTGGTACATGGCAAAGCGAACAGAGGCATTGGAAGTATATTTTTACAAAACAAGTTCAGGAAATGAACCTGTCAGAGAATGGCTAAAAAGTTTACCTAGAGAGGATATGCGAACAATTGGATTTGATATTAAAACTGTCCAATACGGTTATCCTATTGGAATGCCGCTAACTCGTGTTCTTCATGGTACTGGTGGTTTAGAAGAAGTCCGTTGTAATATTTCAAATGGAATCGCACGAGTTATATTTTATGTTGAAGATAATACAATGGTCTTATTACACGCATTTATCAAAAAAACACAAGAAACTCCTAAAAAAGAACTAGATGTCGCAATTAAACGCTATAAAGAGCTATGCAAAAGATAAAATAATTCTTTTACCTAAGTATTTGGCGACTTTTTCGATTGTGTTCAACGTAATCGAAGTATTATTAGGGTCAAGAATGCGACAAATAGCTGTTCTTGATGTTTCCAGTTCTTTTGCTAAACGATTTACGGAAATGTTATCTTCAAGCATTTTTTGTTCTAATGCGTAAGCAATAACCCTTTTTATTGCAATAGCTTCTGATTCTTGAAGCATATCTTCTTCTTCAAGAAAACTGTCAAAACTAGAGCCTATATGTTTTTTATCAATCATTTTTAATTATCCTTTTCTTATATCTATATTGTACCAAAATTGGTACAATATTTCAACCCCCAAAGTTGAATAGTTTAAAATTTTAAAATAATTACATTTATTTATCAAAAATAAATTGTGTCAAAATGATAAAATTTAAATCTTTTATAGTATTCTTTTTCTTTTTTTAATCTTTCTGCTAGATAATTTTGAACAAACTCACTTTTTTTTAATGCAAGCTTATTCAATAAGCCCCCTTCAGTTGTGTAATGAATAAATTTTGGTCTTGATATTGTAATAAATATTGTTAAATCGTCTACTTTTCTATTTAATAAACAGTAAAGCGGTATTTTTTGTTTATCTGCATTACATTCATCTTCTAAGCCTAGAAAATCAAAAACGACTGGGACACTTGAATTTAACCAAGCATTTGGAAATACTTCATTAGGAGCCTGAGTATAATATAAACCTTTTATTTTACTGTGATAAATATAGTCGCTATGAGCAAATCTTTTATAATCAGTTTTTAATCGAGTTCCATCGACAACCCATAGCATATTTTTATTGTTCCTAGTATAATAATTCTCTCTTGATATTCTTTCTTCATTATCAATATAAGAATGTTGAAATTCTATTACATATTGAGCTTTAGTATAGACATCTGCAATATGTTTTTCAGGGTTATAGTAATTTTCATCTGTGAATATTATCTCTTGATACATTTCAGGATAATAATTTTTCCATCTCCTATGCCACTCCGTCTCACTTTCTTTCCATATGTCACAATTATCTTTTATTTTGTGAGCCCAATGATTGACTTTAAATTTACCGCATTTAGCTATAACCAATTCACCACATATCGGACAAATACCTTTTAAACCTTTCATTGCTTCTTGTCTAAAGTTGTCTACTATAGCATATTTCATACAAAAATCCTTTTTCATAATATAACATAAATTTTTTATTTATATAAATTTTATTATTACCAAATTACATTTTTAGAAAATTGACTTGAAATATAACAATAATGTATATCTAGAGGGTAATATTTTTGTAATTAACTGTAATTTTTATAATTTGTTTATATCCTGCAAATCCTTATAAATCAACGGTTTACACGAAACCTTTTAATATTAATATAAAAATATATAAAAAGGGTTAAAATATTGAGTTTTAGCTAATTTTCAAGGATTTTGGAAGTTTTACACCTTCCAGAATTAACGTGGTTAAACTTTTTATTACTCCTAAATATAAATATATATAAATGATTAAGAAAATTTAATCAGCTTTAATCTGAAAGGAGCAAAGTTAAATAAATGGATTATATAAGGCAATTTACATCAAAAATACAGAGTTTGGATAGGTCAAAGAGTATTTCTACAGTATTCAACGACTTTACAACATTAGCATTATGTTCACTGGCACAACCCTTTTACCGAAGTCCTAATATTGAACAAAGATACAAATACATAATAAGTCAATACAATAAAGAGCAAGCAGAAGAATTTTCAAAACTGCTTGCTCTTTTAGTTTCAGGGCTAGAAGAAAAACATCAGGACTTTTTAGGGCAGGTATTTTCAGAGTTAAACTTAGGAAATTCAAATAAGGGGCATTTTTTTACACCTTATCATGTCAGTAAAATGATGGCTGAAATAAATTTTATAGATCTAAAAAACGAAATTAATACAAAAGGTTTTATAACACTATCTGAACCTTGTTGTGGCAGCGGCGGTATGATAATTGCTTATGCAGAAACTATGAAAGATAAGGGGTATAATTACCAACACCAGTTATTTGTTGAGGCCGTTGATATTGATGAAATTTGCTTTAAAATGACTTATATTCAGCTTTCATTACTCGGAATTCCTGCAAAAGTAATAAGAGGTGATAGTCTAGCCATGAGATATTTTGAGGTTTACTACACACCGTTTTACTTTTTGAGTAATTTTGAATACAAGTTACGACAAGTTATGACACACAAGCAGGATATAATTGAGAACAGAACAAAAGTTGAAAAATCCACACAGTTGATATTATTTAAGCATTTATGCAATTATTAGCAACATGGAGTTAGGTATGAGAACAACTAAATTTCAGAATAATTTTATATTCAGCAATATTGATTATAGCTTTAATGAACAAGATAAAACTTTGCTTGTTAAATTAGGTGAATATTTGTACAAATTGAATACAGACGGTATTTTATCCAAGAACAAGATTAAATGCGACAATTTGATGAGTTTTTTTAATTCAAATTTGATAGTAATAAATCAAAACAATAAAGAAGGTGTAATTGATAGCAATTTTAATGTAGTCATAGAGCCACAATACAATAATAATGCTGTTGAGCCATATCTTTACAATGAATATCTAATGGTATATAAACCTTTTAAGAAAGGTAAAACAACATATCATCGGCCTGCAATATTAGATTTAAAAGGAAATATTGTTTTAGATTTTAAGTATGATGATTTAACAATAATTTCTTTGGAACCAGTTTTGTTAATTGCAAAATTAAACTATAAATGCGGTGTAATCAATTTAAAAGAAGAAGTCATAATTCCTTTTGAGTACGAGGACTTAAAACCCTGCAAAAATGGAAACACTGAATACTTAATCGCAAGAAAAGGTTATTCAAATTCAGGCATTATAGATATCAATAATAATATTGTTATACCTTTTGAAAACTGTTGCCAAATGAGAGCTTTAAGTGACGAGACTTTTATAAAATCTTATGACAAATTTACGCACAATGAAAATTTAATTTTTGACTTTAGTAATAATAAAGTTTGTGACACAAAATTTAAGTTTATTAAAAATCCTGATGCCGATAGCGATATTATCGGTGCAACAATAGATTTTGAGGACTGGGGCTATATTGATAAATATGGGAATACAGTTATTGATTTTAAATACAAAGATGTTCACGATTTTGTCGGGAATTACGCATTCGCAGATAAAGATTTAACCGAAAGAAATCATGGTTTAATTGATAAAAACGGTAATGAAATTCTGCCGTTTAAATTCAGTTTTGTTGCACCTTATGAAATGCAATCATTAAACAACGGTGAGATGTTTATAATTAGCCAAAATCAAAAATACGGCATAGTAGATAAAAAAGGAAATACAGTTATAGATTTTATTTATGATTATATAATCGAATCAATGGGTTATTTAATAGTAACATACAACAATAAATGCGGTATTTTCAATCTCGACTTCACTCCCTTAGAAATAAAGGAGGCGAATTTATGAAAAGGAAAAGACTAAAATTCTATAATATGAAACCTCTTTCAATGTTTGTAATTGCTTTGGTACTTACAAAATATAAAACTCTTGAAATTGTATTTGCTAAAAAAGAAGAATTTTTAATCAAGTTGAATTTTGATTACAGACCAAGTGATAGAGACCATAAAGGTTTTGCTATCTACATCAATCTGTTCTATTTTGAATTTCAATTTAACCTTTATGATGTAAGACATGTTGAATATTATGACAAATCATAAATAAATTATAAATCTAAACTCAAGTACACATCATCAAGATTATCTTGAGTGATTCCGATATAACGTAGTGTTATGCTAGGTGAGGAGTGGTTAAAAAGTTTTTGGATTATTTCTATATCATATCCGTTTTTGTATGCCTGATATCCGAATGTTTTTCTTAATGTATGCGTACCAATTTTTTCTTTAATCCCTATTGACCTTGCTGCTTCGTTTAAAATCCAGTAGGCTCTTTGTCGCATTAAAAAGCCCTTATTCTTTCTTGATATGAATAAAGGCTCATTTTCGTCTATTGTTCTTGTCTGTAAATACTCTTTTATCGCTTTTTTAACATTTTCTGATATTGGAAAATCTTTAAATTTATTTGTTTTCTTCTCTCTTAATCTTATCCTATCCTTGACTTTACCTTTTTCGCTGACATCGGATATTCTGAGTTTCAGTAAATCACTAATCCTTAATCCTGAATTGATACCGAGAACGAATAAGCAATAATCTCTCATACTTTGTTGTTTAAGCAGTTTCTTAATAGTTTCAATCTGTTTAATATCTCGAATTGGTTGAACAAATTCCATAAAATTTACCTCCTTGATTGCTGAAATTCAATAATAATCAATAATACACTTTATATTAATATTATAATTTATGTATTATTCAAGGTAAACCCTTTTATTTACAAGGGTTTACAGTTTATTTCAAATATAACAACTGTAATATTCCGGAATAAATTTATTAAAGATACAAAATATTATTGTGTATCATTCAAAATCAAATAAATCTTTTGCAGGTATCTGTAATACTTCGGCGATTTTAAAAATCATTTTCAAATTGGGAAATTTTTCAGAGCGTTCAATTTTACCAATATATGACAAATCACAGTCTAATAATTCGGACATACGGCTTTTGTTATAACCGAGCTTCTCTCTGTATTTCTTAACATTATTAGCAAATTTAACACAATCAGACTCAATCATATTTTAATTGTGCTATAATACTCACAGTCTAGTATAGACCAAAAGTCTAATGATAAAATTTATTACGACAAGTTTTGACATAGGTATGTGGTAAACTGTTGTTGGAAATATGAAAGGAGTGTTTATTATGACTGAAACTATCACAAAAGAAAAAGCATTATCTGTTATTGAACAATATGTAGAACAAAAGCAATCAAAAAAGGAAACTTTTAATTTATTTGAAATTATTCAAATGAGAGAAACAAGTCATACAAAATTTTTGGCTTGGTTACTGAATGTCAAAAATAAATCTAAAAATAGTTTGCAATTTCAGTTTATGAAAAAATTTCTGAAAAAAATAAATATTGAAGCTGAAAATCTTGACGACTTTGTGAAATTATTATCTGAAGATATTTTTATAAAAACTGAATACCCTACAGGTAGTGGGAATATTGATATATTTATTTATTCTAAAAAGGCAAATTTCGTATGTATAATTGAAAATAAAATTGATGCCAAGATATGTATAGGTAAAAATGGAAAATCACAAATAGAAAGATATTACAACTTTGTTAATAGTAAAGCAGAATTTGAATCTTGTAAGCAGGAGTTTGTGTTTATCACTGGATATTCAGAAATTCTTAGAAAATCAGATTTAGAATTATTGAACAACTATCAATATCAAATTATTGAACAGAGTGATATTGCAGAAATAATAGATGACGAGACTATAAGCTCTTGCACTAATAATATTGTTAAAGAAATTGTAAAACAGTATAAAGATTACTGGGAACATAATTGGTACGATACAATAGATGGAATTTGGATTGGCAAGGCTTGTAATATAGTACGAAATGAATATTCGAATTCAGATTTACAAAATTTTTCGTCAGAAATAAGAGATGTTTTATCAGAAATGCTAGACCAATAAAATTAGTATGCCACAAATTGACGTATTAACGTGCTAATATTATTGCAAGAAGAAAATGAGGTGTTAGATGTCAAGACTAAACAAAACCGAAGAAATAATAGAACTTGCAATGATGTTTCAGAATAGCTATTGCGGATTATGCATTGATGATATTCAAGAGCATTTTGAGTGTTCAAGACGTTCAGCTGAAAGAATGAAAGCCCTTTTGTTTGACTTATTTCCTGAAAAAGTTGAGGAAGTTCCGACATCTGACAAGAAGAAACGCTGGCGGTTTGTTAAAGGCACAATGAATGCTTTAATCTCCTTTACAGCAGATGACTTTGCAAACCTTGAATATTTAAAAGGTTTGTCAACAGATGAAAACAAACAAAAACAGCTTGATGAACTGATTGCAAAAATCAAGGCTTTAACACCTCAAAAGAATTTGAGAACTCTTGATACTGATGTTTCAGCAATTTTAGAATCGGAAGGCTTTGCAGTAAGACAGTATTCAAGGGCAAAAGCAGACCCTAAGGTTTTAGAACAATTAAGGTCTGCCATGCTTGCATTTAAAAAGATTGGTTTTGATTACCCGATAAACGGGGAAATAAAGACTATTACACTGAATCCGTATGGACTTGTTATTGCAAATAAATATTATTTAGTCGGGTTTAATGATTATATGAACGCATTAAGGCAGTACAAAGTCGATAAAATCAGTGACCTGACTATTTTAGATGAGTACTTTGAAAAAGATGAAAAGTTTTCTTTGACTGATTACTGTAACAATTCATTCGGAGTTTATCAGGAAAAACCCCTGAATATAACACTTGAATTTAATAAATCCGTTGCAGAAGATGTTTTGAACTACCATTTTCACCCTACACAGAAGATGAAACAGCTTGAAAACGGAAATATACAGGTAAAATATACATCAGGCGGAACTTATGCAATATGTCAGGAACTTTTTAAATGGGGCTGCAACGTCAAAATCCAAAAGCCTGCGGAGTTAAGAGAGTACTATAAAACATGTCTATCAGATGTGCTAAATATTTATTAAATAAAAATAGTATGTAGTAAAAAGTTTAATTAAAAGAGGTCTAATATGGATAAGGTTGAAATTGAAAAACATAAAGAGGCTTTTAAAGAAGAACCGGATAAAAAAGCCGAACAATCTGAAATTACTTATAACCGTTTCAGCAGGGCAATTGATACTATTATGAACGCACATTTGCAAGGTGTTCATGCACCGCTTGTAGAACTTGGAACCGTTGATAGGAAATATACTACAGCAATGGAAGTTGCTTGCGGTAACAAAATGACACATATTGTTGTTGATAACGAGGAAGCCGCTGCTGCTGCGATTGAACTTTTATTATCCTCTAAGGCAGGTAGAGCAACCTTTATACCGCTCAATAAAATTGCAAAAGCCCCTTCCAATTTAAATTTACCAAAGGACAAGGGGGTAATTGATTTTGCAATTAACCTCGTTGACTTTGACAACAAATACTTTAATGCTTTTTATTATGCTGTCGGTGAAATCATAGTTGTTGAGAATATGGAATGTGCCCAAAAGCTTATCGGAAAATACCGAATGGTTACACTTCGAGGCGAACTTTTTGAAAAATCAGGTTTAATAACTGGCGGCTTACATATAAGACTAGGTTTGAGCTTTAAACAGAATAAAGACTTTGCAGCTGGAACTAAGCTCTTTGACGTATTTCAGGGTTGTTAATATAATTATAAAAATTTAAAAAAAAGAGGTACAAATGAAAGTAGATGTGAAAAAATTTCAAACCGCAAAAGATATTGAAGAGGCTCAACAAATTTGGGTAGAATTGGAAAATACTCAAAACTCTTTATGGAAAAGACTAAAAAAAGAAATTGCCGCACAAATAGATGTTAACCCGGCTTATCCTGTGGATAACAATACACAGGAACTTGGTTATGATGCCGCAAATGGAAAACGATTGGGTGTGTACTTTAATACTGACATGGAAAAATTTGTAGTACCCAAATTCCATATTGGAGCTATTATTTATAGTATCGGTCAAGATACAATTGAAGAAACGTCTACAATTATAAATATTTCTTCCCTTGCTGATGACAATTTTATTGCTGAATCAGCTGAAAAATATGCAGATTGGATAAAGAAAAAATTAGATGAAAATAAGATTTAATTAAAACACTGCTAACTCATAGTAATAGTGAGGTTAGGATCTATAAATATGTCCAAAGAAGCCAACAATTATTATACTAAATACTTTAAAGACTGGTTATTTTTATGTCGCATTGACTGTAAAACAGCCATAGAGATGATTAAGGAAAAATCCGAGGCTGAAATTAGGGAAATAATTGGCTTATCATACAACGAAATTGAAAATTTGCCTGCAAAATATGCTATTGAATTGACAGACCCTTTGTCATGCGAAATTAAAGAAGGAATAAAGCTGACTGAAAGAGAAAAAGAATTTTTGGCTCTAGTCAAAAGCGGCTATAACCTTGAATTAATATCCGCAAAGTTAATGTGCTCGCAAAACGTTGTAAAAACAAAAATAAAAATATTTATCGCTAAATTACTTGTCGGGCTGTATCCTAATCTAAAAGAAATGCTTTAACTTCTTTATAAATAAGAATATTTTATCCTCTTTCCGCTATCCAGTTTAAACGAGAATAATACTTTATGTTCTCTTTAATATATTTTTATATAAAAGAATCCTCAAAAAATTTACATAAATATTCAAATGTTAAGATTTGTAACTGCGAATTAACCTAATTTTTGTAAAGCTTTTTGTTAAGCAAATTGTATACTTAGCATATAAGATAAGCATATTAAACATATACAAATATTAAGATTTTATAAAGATTTACAAAAATCGGCATTTTTGCTCAAAGAATCCTTTATTTTAAAAAACAATCTGATATATATATTTATTTGCTTTTTAAAACTGTCTAAAACGCAATTATACCAAGGGTTTACAGGGTTTTGTTTTTAAATATAATTAAAAATATAAAAATTAAAAAAAATACGGGATAGATAATCACCCCGCATATATAAAATTTAACATAATTATTTTATTACAAAATAAAATAAAAGACAACAACTGCGGGTGGTTACCTTTCTCGTAAAAAGGATTAGGGAAATTTCTCTATGTTTTCTAATCCAGGGTAAGAGATAGAGAGAAAGGAGCCACATATGGCAAAAATAAAGAAAATGAATGAATTTGCCCTCTTTCAGTGTAAGCAGAACTCAAAATCTCCGGCAACACCAAATGGCTTTAAAAATGCCAAAATTAACTTTGATGTTGAAAATTGCACAGCAAAAGGATTTAATGTTGGGCTTGCCTGTGAAATCTCTAACATTATAGTCATAGATTGTGATGTTAATGAAACAAGAGGGTTAAACGGTTTAAAATTACTTGAAGAACTGGAAAACAAGCTTGGAAAACTTCCAAAAACTCTGACACAAAGCACTCCTAGTGGGGGAAGGCATTATTTTTTCTCTGATGAAAAAATAATAAACCCAGTTGGGAAAATCGGCAATAGTATAGATGTAAAATTTCGAGGTTATGTCTTAATTGAGCCAAGTAAAATAGACAATAAGTCTTATAGATTTGTTGACGGTATTGATGAAAACGGTGACTTTATTATTGCAGATTTACCAGAGAAATGGGTTGAATTTCTGAACAAACCTGCTCATGATATCCCTAAATCGCTTTTATCAGAGGCAAAGGAACGTAATCAACATCAACGGAAAATAATAGACGGTGATATTCAAAAGATGTATGAAAGGTGTGCATTTATTAAACATTGCGTTGATAATGCCGAAACGCTCTCAGAACCATTATGGCATCTATTTGCCTGTACTATGAACTCTTTTTCAAATGGTGAGGAGTTATTTGATTATTATAGCCAACCACACCCTGGCTATAATAAAACTGCTGTAAAAGCGAAATTTCAAAATGCAGCTAAATACAATGTTAATTGCAACACAATAAGTGGTTATTTTGCGGATTGTGCAAAATGTCAATACAGAAAGGAAACAAAATGATTAAAGATATAAAAAACAATGTAAAAAACAAAGTTGAAAGTCCTCTTGACCTTGCTAAAAAATCTTTTGAATCTATATTTATACAACATGAGACTAAGTTACGAAATCTGAGTTTCATAGAAGATTTTTATATTCCTTTTGATAATAATTATGCCAAATCAGATAAGAATAAATCTCTTATGGAGCTATTTGGAATGATATTTCTAATAGAATTCAAACAGAATGACATTAGAATAAAGAAGAAAACTAATTTTACTGTAGTTGAAGCCTTTAATGTAACTCATATATTTAACAATCATAGCAATGATAAAGACTGCTGTTATCTTCTATTAGCACTAGGGTCTACCAACGGTTATATTAAATCTAATATTGAAATTGCCCAAAATGCAAAATTCGATATTAACAAATTTCAAGAAACTATAAGTCAAAATGATAATTATTTTCAAATGACTTTTAATCAAACCGAGTTTAAAGATTTTATTACAGAGTTTGTTCTTTCAAAAATAAATAAAAACGTTATAAAATATGAAAATTGTGAAATTATTCAACCTCAACAATTTTTAGGCGGTGACTTCTTTATCGATAAGGGGACAATCTATAAAGCAGATAAAAATGGATTAATCCCAACCTTAAAAAAAGATGTATTTATAATAGCAAATGATGAACAATGTTTTAAACTTCCAAAACTAAGCGATAGTAATAAAACAGCAAGTGATATTGCTAAAAACTTTATAGAAAATACATGCGAAAGTTGGGGCGATAATTCCATATTTGCCTTACTAATTATAGGACATATGATAATGGGTTTATTCTATGAAACATTTATTGACAAGAAAAAAGGTGTTCCAATTTTAGTCGTCTCAGGTGTTACTGGCTGTGGTAAATCGACAATGATTGAAAATGGTAATGCCATGTTCGGATTAGATGAAAGTTTTTTAATTGCAGGGAATTCAACAGTATATGGACAAATGAGTTTAGCACAAATGATAAATGGTAGCAATATATGTGTAGATGATCTGTCAGACGAAGTAATTTCTTCTAAAAGTTTTGGGAATTTCATCAAAGCATTATACAACGGTATTTCAAGGGCTAAACGAGGTGAAAATAAAAAAACAGAAAAAAGAAAAACTTGTTCACAATGTGTATGTTCAACCAATAGCACATTAAATGGAATTCCAGAAGTTATCAATCGAGCTAATATCATTACAATAATGAATAATTCGCTAGATGTAAGTAAGTATCACTATTTGAATGAGCACAAAGAAAACAGACGGGATTTATCTTTAATACTTCCAAAATTGTTAGAATTTGATGTAAACGAGATTTTAAATATTCATAGTAAACTTGAGGAACATTTAAGGCAACACATCTCAGATACAGGCATTCCACGTATTTTGAGTAATGTTGCTTATATGTGGACAGGGTTAAAATTACTTGAGAATGTAGCCAACTATAGCCTTGATGAATTGTATAGTAAAATTATTGATTATGCTAGAAATGTTATTGAAACATATAAATCACTAGAGACCCCTGTTGATATGCTTTTAAATGCTCTTTTAACACTTAAAAGTCATGGTATTATTCGAGAAAATGAGCATTACAAAGTATTTCAACCAGAAAACGATAAAATATACTTGCAATTTCATAAAGACACTTTGCTTTGTGCACATAATAACTTTTTTAGAGATGAAAATAGGAAAATAAAGCTAAAAATATTTAACAATTTTTTAAATTGCGACAACAGAGTTGTAAACAGGGGTATAACAGGCAATTTTAAAGGTGAAAGAAGGCAGTCAATTATTATAGATATAACCAACATTCCAGATGTTCAGGAGTTTTCAGGTTATAGCTTACGAAATAATAATATTTTAAATAATCATTCCACAAATTTGAATACCCCATTAGATGAGTTAGAAGCTATCTTAAACAATTTACCCTCGTGTAGGGAGGAGTAATTATCGGTAATTCTTCTTTATTACCTTTCAAATATTGATGATAGTTTATTTTAAAACCTAGATTTTAAAAGGTAATATTGTAATTTAAAAAATTTAACTAAAATAAAGGAGAAATAAAATGCAAAATTTAAATCAAATTCCTAAAATATACAGCTTGGACGAAGTTTCAAAGATTTTAGGAATTCCAAAAGGTACACTTTATAACATGAAATGGAGAGGACAACTACCATGTATCAAAATTGGTAAACGTATAAAAATGACAGAAGAACAGATTATTCAATTAATAAATATGGGAGGGAAGTTCTATGGGGATTAAAAAACGATACCACACGAACAAAAATGGTAGTAAGGGTGCAAGTTGGGGATATGATTTTTATGATATTTTCGGCAAAAGACATCAAAAATCGGGCTTTAAAACAAAGCCCGATGCCGAAAAGGCACAAGCAGAAGATATGCAAAATGCAAACGCTGGTAGCAATACTACACAAGATAAAAATATCAAATTTAAAGAGGTTGTAGAAAAATTTATTACTTTATATGCAGAGGTGAATTTAAAGCCCTCAACAATCAGAAGTTATAAGGACCATTATAATTTACATCTAAAAAATTTCTTCAAAGATATCAAGCTTGTCGATATAAATACTCTTATTATAAGTCAATTTATAAAACAGAAACAAAAAGAAGGTTTTTCAAATAAAACAATTAACAATATTCTGACTTCAATGGGCACTATTTTTAACTGGGCTATTGAAAATGGGTATATTATGTTTAATCCCGTGCAAAGAGTTAAAAAGTTGAAGGTTGAACATATAGAAATGAGTTTCTTAACAAAAGAGGAAATAGACGCTGTTTTGGACTTTTCACAAAAGAATTATCCTGACTTTTATCCACTGTTATTAACTGCAATATATTCAGGAATGAGGCGAGGAGAGATATTAGCCTTAACTTGGGACTGTGTCAACTTTAAAAAATCAACACTAAAAGTTACAAAAACATTACATAAAGGAATAATAACAATTCCTAAAACAAAAAATTCTATTCGCGAAATTAAAGTACCCAATAAACTTATGGATGTATTAAAAGATTTAAAACAAAAATCTGAACCAAATGAAATGAATCTTGTTTTTTCACAATCAAACGGTAAATTTATGGATGCTGATAATATGATTAAAAGGAGATTTAATAAAGTGTTGGACGGAGCGGGTGTAGCAAGAGTGAGATTCCATGATTTAAGACACACCTATGCAAGTCTATTATTGGCTAAAGATATGAATATCAAATACATACAAAAACAAATGGGACACGCTTCTTTTGAGATTACAATGAATACATACGCTCACCTCATGCCTGAAGTATATATTACGAGTGAGGTTAAAATTGATGAGCTACTATAATTATTCATAATACTTTAAACAACATTTTTTATATTT
Organism: Candidatus Gastranaerophilales bacterium; assembly: GCA_944323945.1. Next base: position 5,733 of record CALUUL010000033.1, on the reverse strand, counting down.
TTTCCCACTGCCACAGGGACAGGGTTCATTTCTTCCAATTTTCTTTTTATAGACTTGTTGTTGACTTATTCTACTATTTATAAGCATTTCAATAGTATTTGTATATTTGATTTTATTTTCATCACTAATTTCTATTGTATATTCTTGAATATCAATATCATAAATTTTATTTTCTGAATCAAAATATATTTTTAAACAATATCTTAAAGGTTGGTTAGCAATTAGCATAGATGCATATACTAGGTTATCTATGTCCTTTTGGGTATAAATGATATTATTATCTTGTAAACAAAAAGCTGATATATCAATTATGTTTAAGTGTTGCAATCTTTTTGTAGAAAATTGTTTTAATAAAATGATGTTTATTAAATGAATTAAATAATCTCTACCATTCCCACTAAAATCAAGCATTGCTGAAACAACATGAAAACAGCCCGATTGTTCTTTAGCTTGTATCAAGTTAATCAGCTCTCTTAACTCTACCGGCATTTTTTGTTTTGGTTTTAGAGGTCTTTCTGATTCCTGATAATATCTTTCTTGTTTTATAAAATACTCGTCAATATCTTTTGTATAATCATAATAAGTTATATTAGTTATATTTTTTTCATTCATCAGCTCCTTTGTATGTTGGATATAATCATTAAATTCAAAATATAGAGCTAAGTGGTCTAATTCATCATTCAAATCAATTTCTGGAGAATTGCTTGCATTGACTCTTTTTTGTAAGAAGTGCAAAAATGTCAGGCTTTCTTGTTCAAATAAATGAGAATAAACTCGTAATTCATCAATACTCAGTCCCCATATTGGCACATTGTGTGGGATATTAAATCCATTTTCCCTTAGCATCGGAATATTATTGGCAATAGTATTAAAATTATCTAAGGAAACGCTACATAAAAAGACTTTTTCAATTTTACTTTGTTCAAGAACATATTTAATATTACTATCATTTTGATTTTTATTACTATTATAAAAAGTTATTTTAGAGTCTTTTTCTAAAAGCGTTTCTATTCTAGATGCTTGATTTATAGGTTCTTCCAATAATTTTATAATTGATTGTTTATAGTTAACATAATCAGTAATTGGAGATTTTGTTTTAAATTTACCGCCTTTTATTTCCACAATAATTGCAACTTTATCAAATAAGATTAAAAGATCATTTTCTATCCAGTTATCTTGTGATAGGTAATAATTATTTTCTAAATAAGTAGCTTTTGGAAGAATATTTTTAAATAAATTAACGGTTATACTTTGGCAGGTTTGTCCTTGTATCTTATTCCATTTGTTTTGATATGATGGATTTTCCTCTAAGATTATTCTTTCAATATTTCGATAAAGATTGTCATATAATGATTGTATTTCAAAACAATAATATTTGTCTTGATATTTCAAAAAAGGTTTTTCAGATACAGGAACCTTTTTAATTGGAAGATAAGCATATTTTCCTACTCCGAAATTTTCATTTTCTCCTACGCCACATGAAAATTTTTCTAATAATTTTTCTGAGAAATTTGCTGAAACTTGTAAATCAAACAAATCATATCCACAAATTTTAGCAAAAGCATTATTAATTCTATCATCATCCATTTGTAAAGATAATAATTGTTCTATGTTAAATGCAGGGTTATCGTCGGCATTTTTACAAAATTCTTGATGAGCATCTCCTAAAATTTCCCAAGCTTCAAAATAACCTCTTATAATGGAATACTCTAGATTTTTTAAGTTTTCAATAAAATCAACAACTGACATGTCAAAAGTTTTTAAAAATACCTCATTATGAGGCTTTAATAATTCTTGTAAATGCGTCAATTCGTGACATCTATACCTTTTGCCTTTTATATTTAACCACTCTAATCTAGCTTTGAGTTGCAATTCATCAATTGTATAATTAGTGTCTTCATTTTCATCAAACATTAGCAGTATATTTGTACTCATATATATTGCTTTTGCCGTTTCTATTAAATTTTGAAAGATATTTTCTTCTATTGTATCTTTCGGATTATCAAGTAATTTTACAGAATATATAATACTTTGAAGATAGGGTAAAACATTTTGTAAAGCTTCCAAATCTGAATTAGCACAACCTTGATTTTCAGAAATGAGACAATAATGCATTATTTCTTCATAGCACCTTTTTAATATTGCCAATGGCGAGTACCGTTTGACAATATCTAATAACATTTTAATTTTGTTATTAATTTCTTCTTGTGAATGTTTATAAACTTCATGTAAAGACTGTTTCTCTAATGACATATACTAAACCTTATGGTGACAATTTGGTGACAATACCCATATTTTAATATAAAAAAGGGTTTCAAAATGTTAATTAACATGAGAAAGCAGAAAAAGTAACACAAATTCCCAGAAAATTTACAATAGTGAAGATTTAGTATTATCATGATAAAATTGCCTTACAAGGGGTGATTAGGTGATTAATACAAAAGATCCAACTTCATTTATTCGCAATTTCTTAGTTAGTAGTGATATAGACTTTTTTCTTGGCTCTGGTGCATCTTTATTAGCGGGTATTCCGAGCGGACAAAATCTAGTTTGGCAATTTAAAAAAGAAATTTATTGTTCTGAAAATAATGTTTCCAGAGAACTATTTAAAGATCTACAATCTGAACGAAATAGAACTAAATTACAGGATTACTTTGACTCTTTAGATGGATTCCCCAAAAGGGGTTCAAAAGAAGAATATTCGTTTTATTTTGAAAAATGTTATGATAATACTTCTGCAAGAAATGCATATATTCAAAAGCTCGTTGCAAATGTTGAGCCCATAAGAGGACATCTTTGTCTTGCTAATTTGTTTATTAATAATCAAGTCAAAAACATCTGGACAACAAACTTTGATGAGTTAATTGAGGCAGGCATTAAAACATTATCACCTCAATATTCATTTAATGTTGTGTCTTCAATACAGAAAGAGAGTATCTCTCAAATAGCCAATAACAATTTTCAAAATGTCATAAAATTGCATGGTGATTATAGATATGATTCCCTACAAAATACAGAACAGGAATTGCAGAATTTAGAAAGCCAATTATCAGATTTATTTTGCAAGAATTTAATGAATAAAGGACTCATTGTTATAGGTTATGCAGGAAATGATGACTCTGTAATGAAAGTTCTTGAGGATAATATAGATAATAAAGATTTTCTAAGCAAAGGAATATATTGGTGTAAGCCACAAAATACAATATTATCTGAACGAGCAAATGCTTTTATGGAAAAGGCTTGCAAAAACAATGAACTGTCCTGTGTGATTGATATTGATGGTTTTGATGAATTTTTAAATTTGATATACCAAAATTATGAACATAAAAATCTTATAATTGACGAACGATGGAAAGATTTTGATAATAGAAAAAAAGAAATTAATTTTTCTTCAGATAAAATTGCACAAAGTTCATTAAAAATGAACACCTTTGTCTCGACAGAATTACCTTCTTGCAATGTATTTGAAACAGATATAAAAAATTGGAAAGAACTACGAACAATAATAGGTGGAAACAACTATATAATCGCAGGATTATTTAATGGAAAAATATATTCTTTTTCTAGTAGTGATAAACTAAAAGAAATATTTAAAGGGCATATAAAGTCAGAAATTACAACAGTATTTCCTGAAACCGAATTATTAAATAAAGAGAATTTCGTATATTTAGGACTGCTTTATGAATTAATAAAAATCTCATTATTGCAAAATTCAAATATAAAATCTTTTGGAAGAAATAAATACTACTTTGTAGATTCTATATCAGACCATCAAAATAAAGCTCGTTTCACATACAAAAAATACTCTGCTTTTGAAGTTCAATTGTCGTATTTAAATGAAAAAATTTACCTATCTATAATACCAACTATTTATTTAACTAATAAAAATGGCAGTGAAGTTAATAAATTATACAAACAAGTTGAAATAAACAGCATAATGTCAAGCATATATAATGCTGATTATGGTAAGAGCCTAAAAGATTTAAATGCATTTCTTAAGACAAAAGCTAGTAATGAAATTATATTCACAAATAGTGACTTTTCTATAAAATTTAACTTTGTGTGTTTTTCATACAAATTATTGTCAGATTCAAAATATCCACAGGTATCTTCTTTTAAATTTGACGAACCCGAAATGTTATTTGATGTTAATGATAAAAATCGTACAAGTATAAATCAATTAAAAGGTTTGCAAAGGTATGCACCTATTGATTATTCTTTTGAAACTACCGAAAAGTCGCCGATTAGAATTGCTATTTTATCTCCTATTCAACAAATAGGTAATATTATAGGACATTTAAATAATCTTAATGCAAAAAATTCTGCAAAAAGTGGTGAAATGTTTTTGCCGAATTATGAAGGATTTTATGAAACCTATAAAAGAGCTTTAAATATACCTGATAAAAACAATACGCAATTATGCAGAATGTACGATGAAGCTGCAACTTCTAAAGCAAACACAGCATCTTTTGTCGATAGTATAAAATCTCAAATAGATTATTTTCAAACTCAATTATCAGATTTTGATGTTTTAGTTATATATATACCAAAATCATTTGCAAAATTCAGAGAAGATAGCGGGTATGACCCAGATTTTAATTTGCATGATGCTATAAAACTATACGGAACCAATAAAGGTATAAAAATTCAATTTATAGAGGAACGTTCTCTAACGGCTTATGATAAATGTAAAGTAATGTGGGCATTATCAACAAGTTTATATGCAAAAGCATCCGGTGTTTTGTGGCATCCTGTAGTTTTAGATGATGAGACTGCTTTTGTTGGAATTAGTTATGCAAAATCTAACACAAAAGGAATATGTATAGGTTGTAGCCAATTATTTGATTCAACAGGAACCGGAATAAGATTAATATTGAAAAAATTAGATGATCCTCAATATATTGGCAAAAATCCTTATATGAAGCGAGATGAAGCAAGAACAACAATAAGTAAATTAAGAGAAGAATACTATAAATGCGATCCGGTTGCAAAACTAAGACGAATTGTAATACATAAAACAACACCTTTTACACCTCAAGAAATTGCAGGATTTACTGAAGCATTAGAGGGAATTGAAGACATTGAATTGTTGCAAATTCAGGGTTATTCTCCTTACAGAGCGATAAAATATTTTATAAAAGAGGGAAAAGCTATTCCTAATAGTTTCCCTCTTGAACGTGGAACTACTATAAAATTATCCAATGACAGTTTCTTGCTATGGACACATGGTTGTGTTGTCGGAGATGATATAGGGAATTGCAGATATAATACATACTATAAAGGTGGGAGAGGAATTCCACTTCCGGTTTTAGTAAAAAGATTTTACGGAAAAGCTTCCGGAGACACATTAGTTAAAGAGATATTAATGCTAACCAAGATGAATTGGAACAGTGGTGATAATCTATATAAAAATATGCCGGTAACACTAGACTTTGCAAAAACACTTTCTAGGATGTCCAAGCAAAAAGAGGCTTTGTATAATAAATCTTACGATTTTAGATATTTTATGTAAATTCTCTGTCCGTTTTTGACATAGTCATGTGTTTTAATTGAATTATATCAGGATTGTTACACAACAGGCAGTTGTGTATTTTCATGATATGATTTTATTAGCAAAGAATGGCAATATAATTAGTAAAAGTAAAGAAAAATGAAGCCAATTGATGACATTGAAGAACAAGAAAAAAATGAAGAAACAACCAAATTAAACTATATTACACCGGCATTAAAGAA
>CALUUL010000032.1 GCA_944323945.1 Candidatus Gastranaerophilales bacterium | reverse complement strand
AAAAAAAAAAAGAAGAACATTTTTTATTTTCTCAGTCGTATTATTTACAAACTTTGATATATATGATATAATAAATCGCTCCTAAGAAATTAGGCTCCAAGGAATGGAGGGATAAGTCAAGATGAAAATTAATGCAATAGAAACGGTAATGAATATTCCAAATTTTCAATCCAAACAAAAAAATAAGCACGAATTTTGTATCATTGATTCAATATATAAAAATGAAAAATTATTAAAAACAGGATTAGTAGGACTTGCTGTTATTGGTGCTACTGCTGTTAGTTATAATTCAATAAAAAATAGTGGAAAGAGTCCAGTTAAATTTATAAAAAATAATATTTATAAAATAAAAGATTTTTTATCTGAAAAACCGAAATCTGATCCTATTTTCAAAAAAATTGGTAAAAAACGTGATAAAGAAGCTTTAAATCTGTATAAAGGTCTTATTGCAAAAAAGAAAATGGCTTCATTGCATAATAAATTACTTTCAGGACATTTTGATGGAAAACCCAAAGAAGTCTTTGAATCTCTAAGAAAAAATGAAGTTAAATTGAGAAGAGAAGCTAACCTTGTTCTATAATATTCTAGAAAAAGTCAAAAAAGATTGCTCTCTCTCAAAAGACGAAATTATAAAGCTTCTGATTTCTAAAAATAATTTATTATTCGAAACTGCAGATGAAATAAGGAAAAAAACGAAAGGTGATAATATTCATTTGCGTGCATTAATTGAATTTACTAATTATTGTCGTTGCAATTGTTTTTACTGCGGTTTAAGATATGACAATCATAATATTAAAAGATATAGATTAACAGAAGATGAAATTCTGTTATCAGTTAATAATGCTATAAAATCTAATTATAAAACTATCGTTCTTCAAGGTGGAGAAGATATGTTTTGGTCTAAAGAAAAAATTTGCAACCTAATAAAAAAGATAAAAAAATATGATGTTGCCTTAACTTTAAGTATTGGTGAACGTCCTAAAGATGAATATAAAGCATTTAAAGATGCCGGAGCTGATAGATTTTTACTTAGAATTGAAACTACAGATAAAACTTTGTATGAAAAACTTCATCCTAATATGAGTTTTGAAAACAGATTAAGATGTTTAAAAGACCTAAAAGAACTGGATTTTGAAACCGGAACGGGATGTCTTGTCGGCTTACCAAACCAAACAATAGAATCTTTAGCAGATGATATATTATTTTTCAAAGAACTAAATGCAGATATGGTTGGAATTGGACCATTTATACCACACCCCAATACACCGCTTTCAAATGAAAAAAAAGATAATTTTGATTTAGCTCTTAGAGTTATGGCTATAACAAGATTACTGCTTCCAGATATAAATATCCCTGCAACTACCGCAATGGAAACACTAAGAGAAAACGGACAAATTATAGCTCTACAATCAGGTGCAAATGTAATAATGCCTAATTTTACAACTCCTGAATATAAAAAGGAATATGAAATATATCCAAATAAAAAATCTTCAAACAATTGTATAAATGATATTACAGAAAAAATAAAAAAAATAGGACGAAAGATTTCTAAATCAAAAGGATTTAGAAGTGATTATACATAACAATATTAATGCTTAAGTTTTGCCCTCAAAACATTTTTCATATGTATCTATATTTTCTGTAGTTTTTGTTTTATAAAAATTCGAAATTAAAATATTAACAAAACAATAAAAATATCAAATATTCTAAAAACTTTATTCATGCAATAATATTTATATGAATGACAAAATAATAATCAGAAAAGCTAATCAGCATAATTTAAAAAATGTAAGTTTAGAACTACCAAAAAATGAGCTTATAGTTTTTACGGGTATATCAGGTTCAGGCAAAAGTTCATTAGCGTTTGACACTATTTTTGCAGAAGGTCAAAGAAGATATGTTGAAAGTCTTTCTAATTATGCAAGACAATTTTTAGGACAATTAGATAAACCAGATGTTGAAAGTATAGATGGGTTATCCCCTGCTATTTCTATAGATCAAAAATCAACAAGCAATAATCCTCGTTCCACTGTTGGTACAGTTACAGAAATATATGACTATTTAAGATTATTATTCGCACGAATAGGAACACCTCATTGTCCCGAATGCGGAAGTGAAATTGCACCACAATCAATAGATGAAATTATAGATAAAATATTTTCTTTACAAGAAGGAACAAAAATACAACTTATTGCTCCTATTGTCCGTGGAAAAAAAGGAGAATTCGCAAATCTTATAGAAGAACTAAAACAAGAAGGTTTTATAAGAGTCAGAATAGACGGTAAAATATATAATCTTGATGAAGATGAAATTGAACTGAACAAAACACAAAAACACACGATTGATGTAGTTGTTGATAGGCTTGTTATAAAAGAAAGTGCTAAATCAAGATTGACAGACAGTGCACAAATTGCTTTAGAGAAATCAAACGGCCTTTTAATTGTCGATGTTATCGGTGATAAAGAGATGATTTTTTCAGAAAAACTTGCGTGCCCGAATTGTAATTTGAGCTTTGAAGAACTGGCGCCAAGAATATTCAGTTTTAACAGTCCATATGGAGCCTGTCCTACTTGTTCCGGACTTGGTGCACATTTTGAAATGGATGAAAATTTGTTAATTCCGGACAGAACGAAATCACTAGCACAAGGCGCAATATATCCGTGGGCAAAAACAGGGAACCAGTATTATCTGGATGTTTTATCTTCAGTAGCGGAACATTTCGGAATAGATATGAATACTCCGTTTAATGACTTACATGAAGAACATCAAAAAATTATACTATACGGAAGTGGCAGAGAATGCGTAAAACTAAGGTTTAAAGAATTTGGCGGAACAAGATATATAACACAAAAACGCCCATTTTCAGGTGTAATCCCATACTTTATGAATAAATATAATGAATCAAATTCTGAAGAAGTAAGAGATTATATACAAGAATATATGTCACAAATTCCTTGCAGTGAGTGTAAAGGCGCAAGATTAAAACCATTTTCTCTTGCAGTAACTATAATGGGTAAAAACATATATGATGTATGCTTAATGTCAATTAAAGATGCATATAAATTTTTCTCAGATCTATATTTGGAATTAGATGACTACAAGCTGACAATAGCGAAACAAATTTTGGAAGAAATAAGAGCACGTCTTAAATTTATGCTTGACGTAGGACTAAGTTATTTGAATCTGGCAAGAATGGCAGGCACTCTATCAGGCGGAGAAGCACAAAGAATAAGACTTGCCACACAAATAGGAAGCGGTCTATCAGGTGTTTTATATGTACTTGATGAACCTTCAATAGGCTTACATCAATACAATAACGATATGTTAATAAAAACACTTATAAGACTCCGTAATTTAGGCAACACTTTAATTGTAGTTGAACATGACGAAGATACTATAAGAAATGCAGACCATATTGTAGATATTGGTGTTTATGCCGGAATAAACGGCGGTAAAGTAATAGCACAAGGCACATTAGATGATATTATTGCTTCAAAAAAATCTTTAACTGGTCAATACCTAAGCGGAGAAAGAAAAATTCCAATTCCAAATAAAAGGAGAGAAGGAAACGGCAAATATTTGGAAGTCATCAATGCTCATAAAAACAATCTAAAAAATATAAACGTAAAAATTCCGCTCGGAAAAGTTGTAGCATTAACAGGCGTTTCAGGGAGCGGAAAATCTACATTGATGAATGATCTTATTTATCAATATGCAATACATAAACTAAATAAAAATAAACCAAAACCTCAAGGAATAGATAAAATTGAAGGTTTTGAGAATATAGATAAAGTTATTTGTATTGACCAATCGCCAATAGGAAGAACGCCTCGTTCAAATCCTGCTACATATACAGACGTATTTACATATATAAGAGAGTTATATGCTCAAACAACCGAAGCAAAAATGAGAGGTTATAAAGCAGGAAGATTCAGTTTTAATGTAAAAGGCGGACGTTGCGAAGCTTGTAAAGGCGATGGACTTACAAAAATTGAAATGAATTTTCTCTCTGATGTATATATAAAATGTAATGTTTGCAAAGGACAAAGATACAATAGAGAAACACTTGAAGTAAAATACAAAGGGAAAAATATATCAGAAGTCTTAGAAATGAGTATATCTGAAGCCTTGGAATTTTTTGAAAATATCCCCAAGATAAAGACAAGACTCCAAACATTGAACGATGTCGGGTTAGGATACATGAAGCTTGGGCAAAGTGCTACAACACTTTCAGGCGGTGAAGCTCAAAGAATAAAATTAGCCAGCGAATTAAACAAACGCTCCACAGGTAAAACTCTATACTTGCTTGATGAACCAACCGTTGGTCTGCATTGGTATGATTTAGATAAGCTTATTAAAATAATAAATAAACTTGCAGATGCAGGAAATACAATACTAATAATAGAACACAATCTTGATTTAATAAAAACAGTTGACCACATTATAGATCTTGGACCGCAAGGCGGAGATGAAGGCGGAATGATTCTTACAGAAGGGACACCTGAAGAAATAACGGAATGCAAAGAATCATACACAGGAACCTATTTAAAAAAGATGCTTAAATAAAAAGGACAAGTATAATAACCTGTCCTTTCTTCTTTATAATATTTATTTTATAACTCAGCTTTTAATTTACTAATAGAAACTGGTTTATTATTACCTATATCTATTTCTTTCTGAATTGCCCCTGCGAGCATATTTTGGATTTCCAATTGTTTTTCTTTCTTCTTATCCATAGCTTTACCGATTAAACCACCTGTTATTCTACCAACAAGTGCCATACCACCAACAACAATTGCACATACACCAAACGCAATAGCTTTAGCCTTTTTCACATTAACAGAATCAGCAGATTTCAAAGCATTTATACCTGATTGGAAAATATCTTTTCCATTTTTAGCAACATATGCACCACCAACACCTAAACCAGCAATAGTCCCAATTTTTTTCCCTTTTTGAGTAGATGTTGTTGAATTAACTACAGATACATTCATTATTTTGTTCCTTACACTAATTTTATATTTCCTTGAAAACTTATAAATTTCCAAAATTGATAGATAAAAGTATTATATTAACTTTTGTTAATAAAAAAAGAGGAAGTATTAAACTTCCTCTTTTAAAATTTTTCCAAATTACTTTTGAATATCTTTTACACTCAAAGCAATTCTGTGTTCTTGAGGTGTGAACTTTTTAATTAATACTTCAACTTCATCACCGACATTGTACAAGTTAAAAGGATTTGCATTAGCTGGTTCCATTTCTGCAGATGGTAACAAAGCTTCTACCCCTGGATAAATATTAATAAAAGCACCAAAAGAAGTTACTTTATTAACGGTTCCTTTTATAACTTGACCTTCTTGAAATTCATTTTCTATAGATTCCCAAGGATTATCCCCCATTCTCTTTAAGCTTAAGCTTATACGTTTCATATCCATATCTATTTTTAAGATTTTAACTTCTAATTCTTGACCTAAAGAAATAACATCTGAAGGATGTTTAATTCTTTGCCAAGAAATTTCAGAAATTGGTAATAAACCATCAACACCATTTATATCAATGAAACCACCAAAATCAGCGATTCTAACAACTTCACCTTTAACAACGGAACCAACTTCTAATTGAGAAATTATTTCATCAACAACTTGTTCTCTTTGTTCTGCAACTGCTTGTCTTTGAGATAAAATCAATTTATTTTTCTTTGCATCTGCTTCTAAAACTTTAACCTCAATATCTTGACCAATTAAACCATCAAAAGGAGCTCCTGTTCTTAATTGAGAAGCTGGAACAAACCCTCTTAAATCAGATACTTCAACTATTACACCACCTCTAACAATAAGAACAACTTTTGCTAGAATTGTTTCATTATTATATTTAGCATTTTGTAATTCTTGCCATGCTTTTGCACAAGATAATTTTTTCAATGAAAGAATTATTCTGTCATTTTCATCATCACCTTCTTCTTTTAAAATGTAAAACTCTTTTACATCATTAATAGCTAGATACTCAGAATAATCTCTATCATCAACTTGGTTATTAGTAATTTCTCTATTTGGCAAAAATGCTTCAGTTTTAGCACCAATATCAACTAAAAAACCATCATTTTCTTGTTTAATTACAATTCCTTTTACTACATCTGCTACAGAAAATTTATAATTGTAGCTTTCTTCTAATAATCTGACGAATTCGTCTTGTTGGTCAATTGTTTTTGTCATTTTATTTTACCCTTTCTTATATTTCATTTAATTTATTAATTACATTCTTTATTATATTTTCAGGAGTAGATGCACCAGCTGTAACACCGATATTTCTTGCTTTTTCTATTATTGATTTATATTCATCTAAATCTTCTTGAGTTTCTATATGAATAGTTGTAGTTATATCATTTAAAATTTCTGCCAAATGAGTTGTATTCGCGCTATTTTTACCACCAACTACAATCATCAAATCAGAAGTTTTAGCTAGTTCCTTCGCTTCTTGTTGACGTTTTGCTGTTGATTGACAAATAGTATTGAAAACTTTTAATTCATTTGCCATTGGTATCAAACAATTTACTACTTCTTGTAAGAACTCAAGCTTTTGTGTTGTTTGAATTACTACACCTATTTTTTTTATTGATTTTATTTCTAATCTTATTTTTTCCAAAGATTCTATATCCGGAATAACATATACTTTTTCAGAAAACATTTCAGCATTAGCTTTTATAGCAATAACTTCCGGATGTTCCGGTTTCCCTAGAATTAATACAAGAAAACCTTCTTTAGCCAATTGTATTGCTTTTTGTTGAACTTTTTTCACATCTAAACAAGTTAAATCAACAACTTCATATCCTTTATCAGATATTTCTTTTATTTTTTGGGGCGCCATTCCATGACTTCGGACAATACATATTCCATTTTCATTATCTGGCAACTCATTAACTGTCATTATTCCTAATTCTTCAAGTTCTTTTATTACATGAGAATTATGTATGAGTTCTCCAAGTACCCAAACATTCTTAGATGCATTTTCAATCTTGACTTTTTTTGTTGTTTCGACTGCTCGTTTAACCCCATAACAGAATCCGGCACTTTGAGCTAATCTTATATTTTTTTTCAGTGTTCTAAACTTCCATTCTTTAAACTAGCAAAAAGTTTATCTTCTTGCAGTATTTTTCTTATAACATAAAAATAAAACTCGTTCAAGTTATCTTTTTTGTTAAGTTTTTTTAATTTTTTATTAAAGTTTGTCACTTTTTATTCTTGCTTAGTTTTAAGAATCTAAAACAAAGGAACTTTTATGAATTTTTCTTCTATTAAAAGCAATCACTGTAGTAGAATTTTGAAATCGACAACAGCTTCAACCACAGCTTCAACCACAGCATCAACCACGGCGTCAACAAAAATTCCTATAGATAATAAAGAAAAAAATACTGACTCGCATCAAAGTCAAACAGAATATATTCCTGTTCAAGACGTAAAATTATCAACAACAAATCAAATAGAGAAAAAACCTCTCAACATAAAAAGAAAAGATTTGAATAAAGAAACAACTGAACTTTTCAATAACAACTGTGATAGAATGAACATCCAACAAGATTTCAGACCCACATTAAAAATAATATACGAAGATGAAACTTATATTATTTCCCCTGATGGTACAATTGAAAAAGAAAAGAATAAAGCTCCAATTACTACTGATAAAGGTAGAATGGGAGAATATAATTCAGATGAACATACAATAAGTATTTTCGCGAATAGCTATATAAATAGAACCTGTGAAAACTTGGGAGTATTGATATCCCATGAATTATATCACGCAAAAGAAGCTATTGATAGAAACAGTATCCCTCAACAAGATAGAGATGAGCTTGTAAAGGAATCTATTCTTGAAACCATAAAACAAGGTGAAGCACCAACTATTATAATGACTTATAACGGAGAATCTTATACAACAATGACTTCACCGGTTTTTGATGAAAAAATGGCACTTGATTTTTCTAAGTTTGCAGAACAAAATCTATTCAGTAATGATCAAAATAAACTTAATAAACTTAAAGAATATTACCAATTAAAATACGTAAATAAAAAAAGAAAAAATAAAAAGAAACTTCAAGAACTGGAGTGCGAACTTTCAAATATTCTTAATCAAATAAATAATATTAAAAAACAAAATAAACAATATAAATCTAGAAATCATTCTTTTATTCACTTTATAAAAAACGGAAAAGAAAAAGATAAAGAACTTTTAGCTTATTCAATATCCATTGCATCTAAATATCAAATATTTAGAAAAAAAGAAATTGGGAAAGAACTTCCAATAAATTACAATTATGACAGGACGAAAATAAAAAACTCTATAAAAGCAAATATCGAGTCTGTTGAAGGAAATGTTGTACTTGAAAAATATAGAGAAAATAAGAAAAAAGAAAAAGAAAAAGAAAATAAAAATAATTTAAATAATCTTCCCTCCGAAGAATATTATCAATATTTATACAGTAACGAAGAATATAGTGCAAGACAATGTGCATATGATATGAAAATTGCTAATTTATCTCATAGCCTAAAAACAAGTAATTTTATAAAAAAGATTAAAATAAAATCTCAAATCAAAGAGACTAGAAAAAAAGCAGTTCTGGATAAATATAACTATCACTTATATAATCTTACACAAGAGAAAAGGAAAAACCCAAGTAATCTTGAAATCAAAATTAAAATTAAAATATTAAGATTCAAAGCTGAAAACATTAACAATCCGTTATTAAACTTTTTTAATAGTTTTCTACCTGAATTTCTAAACACTACTAATTAAGAATCAAGAAGATGTTTATACAAATCTTAATACAGAAGTTTCTGTTTCTTGAAATGTATTGGGGAGTTCAATAACAAACTCATTATGATTTTCATAAGCATTAAGGGATATTCGACCATTATGTGCTTCTACTACTTGTTTACAGAAATATAAACCAAGCCCGATTCCGTTTATTCTATTTGTTCCATTCCCAACTACATATTTATCAAATATTCGTTTTCTTAAATGTTCAGGAATTGGTTCACTAACATTTTTTATCTTTATAAAACACTTTCCTTGGTCTTCAAAAGCAGTAACAACTATTGTCGTATTTTTATATGCATAATTTATTCCATTATTCAAAATATTTGCAATAACTCTCCTTATCTGGCCTTCATCCGCATTTATAATTGAAAGATTTAGTTCTTTTTTATATTCTATTTTTATATTTTTTGCTTCAGCCAAAGATTGAGCTTCCTCTATACATAAGTAAATTAATTCTTCTATATCAAAAGGAATTTTATTCAATCTTACAAAACCATTTTCGTATTTATATGTAGACAGAATAGAATAAATCATTTCTCTCATAAAAGATGCAGATTCATTTATCATTCCTAATATTTCTTTTTGATTTTCGGTAACTGTCCCAAATTTCCCTTTTGAAAGTAGTTGAATACTACTAATTTGTGCATGTAATAGATTTTTTAAATCATGCATCATTGTTGCTAGAAAAAGTTCTTTTTGAACTTCTAATTTCTTTTCCTCATCTATATTTTGAACAAAAATAATAATGGCATTTAACTCATTATTATTAAACACTGGTGTTTTATATATTTTATACCAATGCTCATTTCCCTCTATAGATTTATACATTTTTTCTTTTATTAATGCTTTTTTATTTACTATGACATAATTATCATCTTCATCTAACTCTTTTAAAGAATCCTTTATATCTAATTTTATCTTCCCTGCATAATAATCAATTCCATTTTCATAAAATTCCTTTGAATATTTTGTTCCAACAATATAATTATTATTTAGATCTTTCATATATGCTAATACTGGAACATTTTCTAATAAAGAATTGACTAATGCATATTCTTCTGCAAGTTTGATTCTTAATTTTTCATCCTTTGTAAGGTCTTTTGATACAGATAATATCCCATCTAAAACTCCATCTTTTAGTATTGGATATGCAGTTGTTTTTATTAACTTTGAACAAAATTTTTTTTCCATTTCAAAAACAAATGATTTTGAATCCATTGTTTGTTTAATTATTTCACAATTTTTTTTAATTATTTTTGAATTTCTTTCATCAAATATTTCATTAATTTTTTTATCAATAACACTTACTTTATCTTTTAAACCTAACAAACTAAGAAAAGCTCTATTACAAGAAACATAACGCATATTAATATCTTTTATTGTAACGATATCTTCGCTATTTTCAAGAATTGTATTTTGCAGGGTCTTTAACGAAAATAAATTTGCTATACTTTGCATGTTTTTCCTACTTTTCAGGCTAGTTATAAATCATAACAAGTATAGTCAGAAATATAATTATAATATATTACCCACTCGGGTATATTTTTTTTTGAAACCTATACATATAGCAATTTTTATTATTTTGAAACTTTATTAAAAAAAAGGAGATATATATGAAAATTTCTGCAATACAATCTTTCCCCTATTTACGAAGCAAATCCAACATTATAATATCAAAACAAAATCAAGAAAAAATAAATCAAACAAAACAAGAATATTTGACATATGCTTATAAACCAAATTTCGGTAACAGAATTTATCAAGATTTTAACATAGAACAATTACCGAATATTGGTATAGATCAAGAATTTTCAAAGACTGAACTTATTCCTACAACAGGAAGTATTGATCTTACAAGTCTGCTTGGATTAACTTCTTATTTAGCAGAACCCATAAGATATTACGATAAACATGGTGAATTAATTCACTATAAAAAGAGAGAAGTATTAGATGAATGCAAATATAAAGGATTAAGTGAAGAAGAAACTCAACAAAGATTAGAAAAAGCAAAAATAGATTTTGTAAACGAAGTTCAAAGACAAAAAGGAGATGCTATAGCTTCTATCAATTCGCTTTCCCCAACAGAAAAAGACCACACCGTATATAGAATAATTTCCGCTGGATGGACACAAGATAGTAATGACTATTTTGAAATAATGAAAAAACTGAAGAAAGGACAAAATATTATTCTTGATTCAACACCAATATATGTTAGTACATCAGCAAGAAAAACAATCGGAAATTATGGCGGTAAAAAAGATTATATTTTATTTAAAATTAATTTACCCAAAGGATCTAAATTATTAAGATTTCCATCTTCTGACGGTATAGAACAATGTATAATGAAACCTGATGCAAAATTTCGCGTAGTAGACAATGAAGAATATAATAATAATTTTCATTATATTACACTAGACTATCTTCCTACAGAAGAAGGTTAAAAACTAAGAAAATATATATTAAATTTATAAAATCAAATAAACCGATATAATCTTTGTTTATTTGATTTTTTATATAAAATATTCTCTATTTTTCTTGTCCATAATTATATATTGTTACGTAATTATTCGCTTTATTCCAGAACAATATATCTCCATTTTCAAGCTTGACAAAGTTACTATAAAGCAAATTGTTCACAAGTTTATTAGACGGTTTAAGTTGCAAATAATAATCATACTTTGTTATATATAAATATGTTTTGTATGTATCATAATAAAATAGCCCCATACCTGTAAAATTATGTTTCCCGATAATATCAAATGCACATCTCTTTTTTTCGCCTATAATCAGGAAATTACCATTATCCAAATCTATAGCACTTTCAACATAAAACTTTTTTAATTTTTTTATCTTTGTTTTTTTATTTTCAATAAGACTATATTTATAACCGGATTGAAAATCGAAAATATATTCATCTTTATATAATGCACATTGTTCATTTATTTTGATATTTCCACCTTTTTCAAAAGTATTTCGTTCTAAATTATAAATATAAAATTTGTTTTTTAATGGTATTAATAAATCACCATTCTTAAATGTCTTTATATTCGATATATTTATATCTTCATCAATAACATTTTTTGTATTATAAAATTCATTTTTATATGGATTATATACAAGATAATTTTCATAATTACGATAAAAATTTGGTAATATCAATATATGTCCATTTTTTAATATAATAATTTGTTCACCAATATTTTTTCTAACTAACCTTTTTATATTCTTGATTTCCTTTGTATGTAGATTATGAATTGTGATATTTATTATACTTTTAATATTATTTTTGTTAATAATTAAATTTTCAGCAGTATTCAAATTTAACCATTTATCATTTGAAACATCACTATTTACAAAAGCAGCACTATAATCAAATCTACTTTTAGCTAAATCATAAATATACAATTTTTGATTTATAATTCCAGATTGTTTTCCATTTGGCTTAGTTATAAATAATACTTTATCTGTATTTCTTAATAAATCTACTTTTTCTATAGTTTCATTGTTAAATAAATATTTTGTATTCCACTGTCCTTTATCAAAGATAATTCCTTCTATAATACCTTTGCCAAATACTATCAGAAATATTAATAAGCAACCTAAACTTATAATTAAGACTTTTCTCTCAGCATTCTTTGAAATTAAATATTTGATTAAAAATACTATAAAAACTAAAAATAATAACGTTAAAAAATCAAACCACAAATACCATAATGCATATAAAAATATAAATGAATTTAAAACACAAAATAACTTTTTCTTACCGTTCTTAGAACAATCTTCTCCCCTTTTCCCAATTAAATACAATATTATATCTGCAATAATAAAAACAAACAACAACACAAATAATAATGGCACTAATTTTTCAACTATATAATTAAATCCAAAATAAATAAATATAGTAAGAAAATTTAGTTTTATTAGTGACCATAAAAAATGTAATAAAAATACAATATATCCAAACACAACCAAAAGTTTAAATGAAAATAAATTTGTATAAGCAAAACTAAAATTTAAATCACATATCTTTTTAAAGTTAAACATATAATACTCCAATTTTATATCAGCATTATTAGTTTACCATTCAACTATTAACTATTCAATTGTTTTGGAGTTTAAATTTACATTATTTAATATTAGTTAACCATTCAACTAATATTTTTTGTATATCTTGCTTATCATTTTCAGCAAGTTTCTCAGTTATTTTAATAACTTCAGCAGAATAATAAGGCCAAATTTCATCTAAAAGAGAAGAAGCTGTATCAGATATTTTTATTAGTTTAACTCTTCGATCATTTTCTTTTGGATTTCTTGATATCATTTTATCCTTTTCAAGCCTGTCCAAAAGTTTTGTAATATTTGAAGGAGTTACTAAAAGTCTTTGACTTATTTCATTTTGTTGAATACCGTCTTTACCACCAATATGTTTAATAATCATTAATATGTTAAATTTTGAAATATTTAAATTATATTTAGAAAGTAAACTATCCAGTTTATTAGAAATTTGTCCCCATAATAGCCCAATTGTATAAATCAATTTAGAACTATCATCTTGCTTTTCGAAATAGAAATCTACATTTTTTTGCATATTCAACCGCCTATTCTTGAGTATAACAATAAATAGTTAATCATTCAACCATTTTGAATCTTTACTGATTTTGGATACATTTAATTTTTGAGTTATACTGTAGATGAAAAAAGGCGTCAAAATGTATAATCCAAAATCTACAAAAGCAGAAGAATTTATTTCTCATCAAGAAATTTTAAATACTATAGAATATGCTGAGAAAAATAAAAATAATAAAGTTCTTTTAAATGAAATTTTAGAAAAAGCAAAGCTTAAAAAGGGACTAACTCATAGAGAAGCATCTGTTTTATTAGCTTGCAATAATGATGAAATAAATAACGAAATTTTCACTCTTGCAAAACAAATAAAAGAAGATTTTTATGGCAACCGAATTGTTCTTTTTGCACCTTTATATCTTTCTAATTACTGCATAAACGGTTGTACATACTGTCCATATCACGCTAAAAACAATCATATTCCAAGAAAAAAAATGACACAGGAAGAAATAAAAAATGAAGTAATTGCACTTCAAGATATGGGACACAAACGACTTGCAATTGAATCAGGTGAAGATCCAATTAATAATCCTATTGAATATATTTTAGAATCAATTAATACAATATATTCTATAAAACATAAGAATGGAGCTATAAGAAGAGTAAACGTAAATATTGCAGCAACTACAGTCGAAAATTATAGAAAATTACATGAAGCTAAAATAGGTACATATATATTATTCCAAGAAACCTATAATAAAGAAAGTTATGAAAAATTACATCCTACAGGTCCAAAACATAATTATGCTTACCACACAGAAGCAATGGACAGAGCAATGCAAGGCGGAATTGACGATGTTGGAATAGGTGTGTTATTTGGTCTTGAAAATTACAGATATGAATTTGCCGGCATTTTAATGCACGCAGAACATCTAGAAGCACTATATGGAGTAGGTCCGCACACTATAAGCGTACCAAGAATAAGAAAAGCTGATGATATAAACCCCAATAGTTTTGCAAATGGACTTGATGATGAAACTTTCAAGAAGATTGTTGCAGTAATAAGAATAGCAGTACCATATACGGGTATGATAATATCAACACGTGAAAATAAAGAATGCAGAAAATCTTTATTAGAACTTGGTGTTTCACAAATATCAGGAGGTTCAAAAACAAGTGTAGGCGGATATTATCAACCTGAAAAAGAAGATGAAGATTCAAGCCAATTTGAAGTTAATGACAACAGAACACTTGATGAAGTAGTAAATTGGTTAATGGAATTAGATTATCTGCCAAGCTTTTGCACTGCTTGTTACGGGAATAATAGAACAGGTGAAAGATTTATGTCTATCTGTAAAGATCAACAAATACATAATTTCTGCCATCCAAATGCAATAATGACATTAAAAGAATACTTAGTTGATTATGCTTCTGAAAAAACAAAAAAAACAGGAGAAAAACTTCTTTTAAAGGAACTCGCAAAAATCAAAGATGAAAATAGGAAGCAGATTGTAATACAAAATCTTAAAAGAATATTAAATGGAGAACGTGATTTTAAGTTCTAGATGATTGCTTTTAGTCCGTTTTACGAATAAAATATAGTTATAAATAGAGATTGGAGCTAAAATGAGCGAAGATAAAATCATTGTAACTATTTCAGGAAAAGACGGCGTTGGCATAGTTGCTGAAATTGCATCTGTTCTTGCTAAATATGAAGTTAATATAGAAGATATAAGACAAACAATTATGCAAGGTTGTTTTATGATGTTTTTACTTGCTGATATAAGTAAATCAAAATATTCTTTTAAAGAAATAAAAGAAGCGGTTGTTGAATCCGGACAAAAGTTAGGGATGGAAATTTGGATTCAAAAGAAAGAAATTTTTGATAAAATGCACACTATTTAAGGGAATAATAAATGTCTTTTTTTAATGAAAAATCAATCCTTGAAACAATAAATATGATTAAGGTTCACAACTTAGATATAAGGACAGTTACCTTAGCATTAAGTTTGCGTGATTGTTGTGGAGAAAATGTTCAAGAGGTTGGAGATAAAATATATAAAAAAATAACAAAGTATGCAAAAAATTTATATAATTATGCAGCTGAAATTGAAGATGAATATTCAATCCCTATAATAAATAAAAGGATAGCAGTTACACCTATTTCTTTAGTTGGAGAATCTTGCAAAGATATGGACTATGTTTATCTTGCAAAAATATTAGATGAAGCTGCAAAAGAAGTAAATGTTAATTTTATAGGCGGATTTTCTGCCCTTGTTGAGAAAGGCTGTACAAAAGGTGATATTGCCCTAATAGAAAGTATTCCTGAAGCACTAAGACAAACTCAGCGTGTTTGTTCTTCCGTTAATTTAGCATCTACAAAAGCAGGTATTAATATGGATGCAGTAAAAAAAATGGGCAGAATAATAAAACAAGCCGCAAATCTTACTGCAAATGAAGATGGTATAGGGGCTGCAAAACTTGTTTGTTTTTGTAATGTACCTGGGGATAACCCATTTATGGCAGGTGCTTTCCACGGTTATGGAGAACCAGAGTGTGCTTTAAATATTGGAGTATCCGGTCCCGGAGTAGTTCGAGCAGCCGTTGAAAATTTACCAAAAGATGCAGATTTTGGAGAACTTGCAAATAAAATAAAACAAATTGCTTTTAAAATAACCTCTACAGGTGAACTTGTAGGCAGAAGAATGGCTGAGAAAATGAATATTCCATTTGGAATTATAGACCTATCTTTAGCACCTACACCAGCTATTGGTGATTCTGTTGCAGGGATTTTCCAAGCAATGGGATTAGAACACGCAGGGGCACATGGTACTACCGCAGCACTTGCTATGCTCAATGATGCAGTGAAAAAAGGTGGAATAATGGCAAGTTCATACGTTGGTGGTTTATCCGGTGCATTTATTCCAGTATCAGAGGATGCTGGTATGATTGAAGCAGCCCAAAAAGGTGTTTTAACCTTTGATAAATTAGAAGCAATGACTTGTGTATGTTCTGTAGGACTTGATATGATTGCTATCCCTGGTGATACACCTGATTCAACAATTTCAGGTATGATTGCTGATGAAATGGCTATTGGTATGATTAATAAAAAAACTACAGCAGTCAGAATAATTCCCGTGCCAAATAAAAAAGTGGGAGATTATGCTGTATATGGCGGTTTATTGGGCGAAGCACCTATAATGAATGTTAATAAACTTTCCTCTGAAACTTTTATTAACAGAGGCGGTAGAATTCCAGCCCCAATACACAGTCTTAACAACTAAGGAGATTATAATTGTTTCTGTTTGGTTTTGGTAGAATAAGAAGGTTTTTTATATTTTATTCCGTATACAACAAAGGAATAAACAGAGAAAATTTGGGAGAATACCCAAAAGCATTAAGCAATTTGTTTTTAGCACTTTCATTAATGCCAAAATCATTAAAAACATATAAAGCGATTGCAAGAGTTAACCGAAAAAACAAAATGTTTTTGAATGCGATTGATTTTTATACAAAAGCAATAATTAAATTTCCTAAAGATGCACAATTATATGCACTTAAAGCCGATGTATACAGAAAAATAAAAGAATATAATGAAGCTATTACTGCTTATAATATGGCTATTCAATTTGATTATACAAATACTTTATACTATGAATACAGAGCTCAAATTAAATATTATATCGGAGATATTCAAGGTGCTATAAACGATTATAACGGTGCAATAAATATCAATCCCGATGATTACAGATTATACAAACAAAGAGCTTTCTATCATTTTGAAAAGAAAAATTATGAAAGTGCTATAAATGATTATAATAAAGCAATATCTCTAAATCCTAATGATTCGCATTCATATTACATGAAAGCTTCAATAGAAAAAATAAAAGGTTTAGAATATGAAGCTGAAAATGACTTTAAAAAGGCAGAATTCTTAAAATAGAAACAATTTTTATTCTTCAATTTTTTCTTTATTTAATTTTTTATTTTCTTTTTCTATTCTTTTGGTTTCTTTTTCTGCTTTTTTAGCACGTTTTTTAGCTAATTTTTGTTTTTGCTTTTCCGTAAATTTACACTTTTTTAAAAGTTTTTCATAATACGCTTGTCTATCAGCCGGATTTTCTATTTTTTCAGCTTCTTTTAATCCTGCCTCAAACTTAGCTTTTTTATCTCTGTAAGAAACATGTTTAAACTTTGTAACACCATGACATAACATCGGTATTCCAATAGGAGATGTTATAATTAACGCTGTTAATTCTGAACCAACTGCAATTTCTGCTATAGCACTACCTCTTGTAAAATCAGATCTGGGATTTTGATATTTTTCAGGTACATAATCTTCCCATTTTGGAGCTGTTACATTATTTTCTTCAATAGCATATACAGGCAGTATAAAAGATGAGAAACAAAACATTATAAAAATAACAATTATCTTTTTCATATGAATATCCTTAAAATAGTTATACAAATATTATACTAATCATTAAAAAAATTGTAAAAATGATAAAACTGATATGGTGCAAGTTTTGTTTTTTCTTCTAAGAATATAACAAACTCTTTTTGCATTTTACTTATTGTCATAGCTTTCGTTTGTGAATTATAAAATCTCTTCAAATGAATGCAATATCTATCTTTTGGCATTTTTATTGCACTTACAAAATATACAGGTACTTCCATCATTTGTGCAAATTTGAATGTACCAACTGGGAATAATACTTTATGATTTAAAAACTCAATTTCAAAATTATTACTATTCGCAGAAATTCTATCACCTGCCATAAATACAATTCCACCCTTATTTAATTTTTCTTTTATTTCAATTGAAGTATTTATATCAATTTCTTCAACAGGGTATAAATGAATATTTTTATTTGTTGTAATTTTTTCTATAAATCCCGAAAATATTTTGCATTGTTCCTTTGCCAAAAAAACTGACACACTTGAGCAGGTATCTTTAATATCAGAATTAACAAATGAACGCATTGCATCAACATTACCAAGATGATTACATATAAAAAACGTACCTTTAAAATTTTTTAAATCTTCCAAAAAAAGTTTCTTTTGCTCTTCATCTTCAAAATATAATTTTTCCGGAGGAAAATTATTTGTAAATATTTCCATTCTATCAACAAGAGAATATGAATATGATAAAAAATGTCTGAAAACATTTTTAAAAGAAGGCTTTTCTCCTACTATCTCAAGATATTTTTTTGAACACTCTCTTACTTGTTTTGCATTTATACAAGCAATAAGCGTAACGAAAAAAGTAATTATCTTAACAGGAGTTTTCCCTAATATTTTATATATGTACCAAAGCAAAAAGAGTCTTTTTGTTCCTGCTGCTTGCTCTTTTATCTCATACCATTTCATTTTTTTACACATTCCAAAAGAGTATAATCATGAATTCCCACTGAATATTTTGATTTAACTTTAAGACCAGCTTCATCAATCAAAGAAAGCATATCTTTTTCAGAATACATTTTACTTACACCGTTTGCCATACAAGTAAAATACAAAGAAATATGAACAAGAGAATACTCTGCAGCTTTAAATTGCTGATTATCTATAAATGGTTCAAGTATATATATATGAATATTTTTATCAGACGCTTTTTCTACATTTGTTAATATTGATAAAATTTGACGTTCGGAAAAACAATCCAAAAACTGACTCATAAAAACAGCACCAGACATTTTAGGAAAAACGGCATTTTCTGATACTACATTAATTCCATAGAACTCACATCTGTTATTATTTACATTTTCTCTTGCTCTATCTATATTTTCAGGCAAATCAAGCATTGTAACCTTGCAATCGGGGTTATATTTCAAACAAGCTTTTTCAAATTTTCCCGTATTTCCACCTATATCAAATATTTCTTTAGGATTTTGTTTAAAAATTATTTCCAAAACTTCATCAAAACAAGTATCCGAATAATAATGATCAAACTCATACCAACTTTTTTGTATTTGTTCAGGAAGCTTTGAAAGCGCTGGATATATAGTCGGATAATTTCCTATATATTTTTTTAGTCCAATAGGAGATTCTTCCTTAAATGAATTCGCCAACTCTGACGCCCCCAAGTAACACACATCTCGCATAAAATTAAAGTTTACTCTTGTCATCTCATTATCAATAAATGTATCACCTAAAGATGTTAGAGAATATTTACCGTCTTTTAACTCTATAATTTCTGTTACTAAAGCAGCTTCACATAATGTCTTAGCAGTATATTTTGATATGTCACAATCTTGAACAATTTCATCTATCGAAGCAGAAGTGCTTTTCAGATAATCTAAAATACCAAACTTCATCATTGAAGCTATTACTTGAAAAGTAAACGGTGCAAAAACTATTTGCTGTGCTTTTGCTAAAGTTTCAACAAAACTTTCTTTTCTTCTGCTTTTTCTTCTATATTTAGTTGTTTCTTTATCAACCATAATGGTAAAATTATACCATGAAGATTTTCTATATTAAGATAAATAATAATGAAAAATGTACAAAACACAATTTCAAAAAGCTTCAATCACAAATAGGAAGATTGATTACGAAATTTGTTGCCGAATATTTTTATAATATAGAAAATACAAATATTATAATCGAAAATAAAAAACCAAAATTTGAAAATGCAAACCTTTGTTTTAATATTTCACACTCAAATAATATTGTAGCTGTTGCTTTTGACTCTTTTCCTTTAGGTCTTGATATTGAATTTATGAAAGACAGAGATTTTAAACTGCTACTTGAAAGATATAACATTAATTCAAATAATAAAGAATTCTTCTACCAATTTTGGACTGAATATGAAGCTAAAATAAAAATACAAAATGAAACAAAACAGAAAATAAGTTTTAAACTGGAACCAAATTATATGTTATCTTTATTTTCTTCAAACCCTGATGATGGAATTAAAACCAAACTTAAAATATATGAACTTAAAAGTCCAATTGATAATATAACACCAAGCGAACTTATTAATTTAAAGCTCGTAAAAGAAAGTAATGCAAAAGAGAATACACTTGTAGCGCAAGAAAGAAGTATAGCTCCTGAGGAGTTTTTAACTCCGCTTGCTCTAAATATTGAATAATCCAAACCAAAACCAAGTATCAAGAAAATTGAAAGAATATGAAACATATTTATTTCTTTAAAAATAAGACTAACAAATGCAAATGAAAAACTTGCAGCTAATATTGATGGTAAAACAATTCTTATCGATTTAAAAAAGTTTTTATAAATAACACTTAGTACAATTACAAAAATAAATAAAATCGGCAAAATTAAATTTATACATTTTACTCTATAGTCTTTAATCTTACTTGATATATCTGTTTTTAAATCAATATATTGTATACCTCTAACACCTTCTATATCAGGATTATCTTCATCATTTAAAATCATTAATGACTTATTTTTATCAATCATAAACTCAGATAAAATAGAATATTTTTCATCATAATTAATATATTCAAAATTATCATTCAATAGTGTATTTCTTTGCTCTTTTGTTAAAAATTGAGCATATTTATTAAGAGAATTACTATACAAATTTTCTATCAAGGTTTTATTTTCCAATTGTCTTTTCCTAGACGGAATATACTTAGAAACCGATTGATAATTTTTTAATTTTTTAGAAATAATTTCTTCCTTTTGAAGGATATCTTCAAATGATTTACCCTCAACAACTAAAAATGTTTGTTTAAAATTAGAATTTGTAACCTTTGCAAAAAGTTCCTCTGCATATGCAAGTTCTTTAGATGGCACATACATATTTTTTATATTGTCATCGAATTTTAAATTAATAAACCCACAAATTATAACAATTATAACAATACTTATTATGAGTTTTTCATATCTTATATTTATATCAATTTTTCGTTCGAAATCATTTAAAAAGTACTTACATATTAAGGGATAAAATAAAACAACAAATAAATACACACTAATTAAACCTACTACCGTGAAAATAGAAATTTGTTTCAGTAACTCCATTTGAGAGAATATTAATACTAAAAAAGCACAGGAAGTTGAAAGTAAACTTACTGTCAAACTTTTTATAATTTTTTTCAAATCTTTTTCTACAAAATAATGAAGAGAATAATCTATACAAATACCAATTAATGTTGTAGAAAATACAAATGTCAGAATATGAACTTTATCAAACAA
>CALUUL010000031.1 GCA_944323945.1 Candidatus Gastranaerophilales bacterium | reverse complement strand
TCTGTTTTTTCAACATATCTTGACGCTAAACGTTCTATAAAACGCTTCGTTTTTCCGTTTATCTGTCTTTTTACAACGAAATAAGCTACGTCTTCATTATCTTCACGAACAACAGCAACAGATTCAAAAAAACCTTTCGTTTCATGCTTGTGCCAACCTGCAACTTCTTGTTTTTTATTATATGTCAAAGCATTTACCGTTCCATCTGACATTACACACCAAAGAATTCTATATGGTTCTTTTGAATATGCCATATCTACAACCTGCTTACCTTCAAAGAGGTGATTTGCAAATATAGATAACTCTTCTCCGTCATAACTATCAGATACATAAGTATATCCTAAATCTCGGATAACACTTCCACCTGACTGTACAAAAATAATCATATTACCTGAAACTACGGGGGGAACATGTGAACAACCATAAAAACTTTGTGGAGAAGCCACTAATGAAGAAGATGCAGCAAAAGCACCATCTGTACCATTCAATTTCCACTCTCCGCCTGATGTTAGCAGTATTAAATCATTCATCGCAATAATATGTCTTATTTCATTAACTTCACGTTCTGAGAGAGTTATATTTATTGAATCAGAACTATTTAATGGTCTTGAAATATTAAAATTATTATTGGTTGATGTTTGAGATGCAACAAGCTGTTGGGGACTATTTTTTAGACATGCAAATACTTTTCTTTGTTGAAAATAATTCACACAAGCCGGATTATTATTATTTTCAAACGGATTTGTAAATATTGGCGCAGTTGAAGTCAAGTCAGGTTCTATCTTATCATCTTTAAAAGTAGTAGTTGAAGTTGTTCCTACAAAACCAAAAACCCCATTAACATCTCTGTATATATTATATTCAACGGCATCTTCAACTGCTTCAAATGAAATTGTAATATATTCTGTAGTCCCCCAAGATGATTCTAACTCACCGATTACAGATATTTCCTCTGAACGATTACTTTCTTCATATGTATCTTTTTTAACTGCTGTAATTACATACCTATAAGTTGTAGGATTTTCATTTCCTCCCGTCCAAACTGCATTTAACCCGGTAGGTGGCAAAATTTGAGGTTCAAACATAACTTCTGTTAATTGCCAATCATAATGAGATAAACGTGAAAGTTCCATTGGCGCATAGTTGTTATGACATAATGTCAATACATCTGCATTCTGAGCATATTTTATGTTAAATAAATCATCTTGTTCATATTCGGTTGTTATTTCAACAGGAGTATTTTCATCTGTTTCATCAATATTTAATATTTGAGCTCCATTTTTTATAAAACGAGCATACTTATCTCCAAGCTCAATAATGTATGTCTGCTCTGTATTAAAAGCAAAAGGAATCAACCGAACTTTAGAATCAGAATTTTTGACTTCACATACTAGTTCCAATCCAGATCTATTACTTACACAACCTTCAGCTCGTACAAACCCGTTCTTTAAAGTTTTCAGCCCAATTACATATTTCGCTAAATCATTTCTTGCATATAGAGCTGGACTCAATTCTCCACCTGTAAAAGATCTTTGGGTATATCTTGACATATAAATCCCTTTCTATCTGATATCCAACCAAGAACAACTATCATCATTTTTTAAATATCCTTCAGAAGCATTTATTGTTTTTGCTTTTGCAAGAATACTTGTATAAACACTTAAACAATCTGATTGAATCGATCTGTTACCGGTAATTGCTGGGGCTGCTAAAAAAGCCAAATACCAACATAAAGCCATTACAAACTCTGTTGAAAAAAATGTTTCATTATCGACTGATTTTGTATATCTTAATACTGCAGGTGTAATATTCGTATTTATGACTTTTTGACCTGTTACATTTGAGGCAACTTCAAATTCAACAACTTCTTTATTTACATAAGGTATAATTTCTCTTGCAAATAAACAATCATTAGGATAATCATATTCATATAAAAATTTAGGATTTTGAGGAATATTACCAGTAAGCGCCAATTCTCTATACGAATTAGCGAAGTTCCAATCAAAATCTTTTAAGACTTGCTCTTTTGCACTATCATAAAACTCATTTAAAATAACGGTATTTTTATCCGACTGGTTAGAATTTTGAATACCAACACTTACACGTAAATTTTTCAGAGTAATATTAAATATTTTAGATTTTGTATAGTTCATTTTAACTCCTTTTTAAAAAAAGATATCCGGTATAAACACCGGATATCAAAATAAAGAATGAGGATTATTATATGTCAAAAGTATTATGCGTTATGGAAGCTTTCTTGTACTCCATCAACAACACCAGCAATAATAGCACCTTGAGTCGGATTTGTTCCATCAACAGTGTATACCAGACGTAAAAATCCTAAATTCCCTTTCGGTAAGAATTTAATCGAAGAGACAGCTCCTTTTGTCAATTCTTTTAATAGCATTGTTTGTTCTACTAAATCTACACTTGAAGAAAAATCTTCCTCCGCTGAAGTTTGAACCTTAATAGACAAACTTGTTAAATTATTAAATGTTTCAGCTATCTGAATAAAAAGTCCTACGGGTGTACCAAAAGATACTTCTCTTTTCCCCATATCCAGTATATTTTCAGATACACAACTTTCTGTTATAGCTTGTTTATTTGAGAACAAGCCTTGTTCATCTAATATCATATTTTACCTCCCTCTTAAGAAACCATGTCTTCATTGCAAGTAATTTGTTCACATTCACGAATAGGAATATTTTTATAATGAAGGATATTTTCATTTAGATATTCTTTAATTGTAAAGTTAACGTTTGTTTTGGCTCTAAGCTGTGCTTCAAAATACATCAAAACTGTTGAATTACAATAAATATAAGTTTTACCAGTTTTAGCAAATCTTCTAATTTTATAATATGCTTGATTTAGAAGTTCTTCTAAATCAGCTGCAGACTCAGAAGCCAGATTAGCAATGCTTATATTTGCGATACGACAAGTAGAACGCCAATCTCTGACAGACAAACCGACATCCATTTTAAAATGATCTTGATAAACTTTTCTTTTTCCACCGGTAGAACTTGTTTCAGTCAAGATACCGTCATCTTTATGTTGAACACCGGCTTGAGAACCTTGAGGATATAAAAGAGAAGTATGTAAATCACCCCAAGTAACAAACCAAACAGATGTATTATCAGTAGATTTTCCACCCGCATCAATGATATTTGAACCTATTTTCTTTGCATCTGTAGATTTTTTAGAATATCTTGCAGCTAAACCATCAAAAGCTGCTGCATTTTCTTTAATGCTTCCATAAAAAATAGTTTCTTGTAATTTTTGATTCATAGCTTCAATGAACGCAGAAGATTCTGATAGTCTGAATGCTTTAGGATTTTCTGACTTGTCAACCAAATCAACATCCACAATCGAATATGTTTCAAGCATCCCTGTAACATCTTTTACTTGTTCTGTTGTTGATTTAGAAGTCGGAACAAAACCGTATAAATTTCTAAACACAGCAGAAGGCAAGCCTGTTCTGATAGTAGTAATATGATTTGTCCCATCATTACATTGAAGCGCATTTGCATCTTGTAGTAATTCATTTGTTTCTGACATCATTTCAATAATTTCGGCAGCAATTTTCCCATTTTCAGTTCTTTTTAATCTGTCTGCCAAAGTCAAATAACTAGCACCTAATGTTGCCATTACCATTTCCTTTCTTTTCTTACACTACATTGTAGGGAATAATATATCTTCCCTACTTTCCTTTTGAACAGCAGGAGAATTTGCTTCATATATTTTGTCATTTTGCATCTTTTTCCCTATGTTATAGAACATTTTCACTACTTTAGGGTGACAATTAAGTCCTGTTTCTTGAAGTAAAGATTGCACTTCATCATCTGCAAATTGAGTATATGCAATATTAGCAGTTCTCATAGTTTTGGCATAATTAGCACCACCAAGTTCCATATCCATTGATAATGCACGCTTAAAATTATTAATTTTTTGTCTTTGTTGTTCCGCCATAGTTTTAGAGAAATTAGATCCCGTTAACTGTGTCAGCTTCACGGCCATAGACATTAATTCATTAGCGCTTTTTTGTGACAAATTATACTTTCCTGCAAGTTCATTAAACTCGTTTAATAATTCTTCATCGTAATAACAATTTTCAGGAAGTTTAACATCCGAATAATCATATTTTTCAGGTTTTCCAAAATAACCGTTTTCATCTTGAGGATTAGATTCAATATTATTATTTTCTTTTTGTTGATTTTCATAAGCATTAACGCCTAATCCGACATTTTGTTTTTCTTGTAATTCTTCATTTAACATTTTTATCTCCTTCTATGTTAATCCTAGTCTAGCCATTAAATCACTGCCGTATGAATCAACACCGGCAATATTTTTTATAATTTCAGAGCCTTCTTTCGCCTGCTGGATTAATTGATTTTGGCTTGCAGCTTCATCTTCTTTTTGTTTTTGTTTTTCAACTTCTCTTGTCGGAACTATCTGTTCAGGAGAAATATTTGCGAAATCAGCATAATCATCAACCATCTTATTTGCGTTTATTTTATTTTTTAATGAAGGGTCAAGAGAGTTTGCAAGATTTATTGTAAATGTTGTAAAACGTTCCATTGAAGAAATTTTTGAAACTTTTTGTGCTTGAGCCAATGTTGATACAAACTCTATATCCATATTTTCACCCATTATTTCAATGGGAGGTTCAGGTAAAATATTAAGAGTTATGCACTCGGAGAAAACCCAATCCATAATTTGATTTAACCCATTATGAATTTGTTCTAATAATGGCGATAGAAGTACCATTTTTTCTTCTTTAAGTTCATTAACTTCAGTTGCAGTTCTTGATCTTTCTGCTGTATTTAAAATCATTGCAAACAAATCATTATAAAAAATTTCTTTAATTGATTCTTTTAGTTTTTCAATAATTGAATCTACTTCCAAAACTCTCGGATTGACTTCGTATATAGGAGTCAAACCTCGTCCGTTTTCATCTTCTTCTATAAAAGCAGCAGGTGCGTCAATCATTTTTTTATTTTTTAAACTTGCAGGTCCCTTATAAGTAGGGCTAATCATTTTCTTTACTGCTTTACCCTCATCAACAACCATGCTCATTAATTGTTTTACATCAGGCAGTGCATTTATCCCCGGACACTCTGACGGATAAACATCTTCTCCATTTACTTCCGATTCAAATACCGCATAAGGGAATTTATCAAAACCGCTTTTGGAGAGAAATTTATCTTCTGTTGAAGAAGATTCATAATAAACAGACACAAATTCTTTGTCTTTAGCCCATACAGACTCCGGCATATAATCTTTATTGGGTTCAACAAAATGAACAACTTCAAACATTTCTTCCAGCCTGTTGGAATGAATTGCATTTAATACCTCCTTAGAAACATTTTCTTCGCCAAACTTATCATAAAGATTTTTTGCCGTTTCCATATAAACACGGCAAATAGTATCAACATCACCTTTTTGGTTTTTTGCTATTCTATATGAACCAATCGGTAATAACTGACATCTCAAGATTGTATTTTCATCACTCATTAAACCGAGAACAGAAATGCCAAAAACACCAATTTGTTTATATACCGCAGGAAGCACTCTATATAAGTTTGAGGAATTAAATATATCTCTAAAAAGATTTTCAACGGCACTGCACCAGCTTTTAACCTCATAGCTTCTGTCTTGTCCGTAATTTCTCACTCTGACTTTAAACCAATTTGTAGCAGGACTCGTAGCTCCTGACATCATGCCTGATGAAAAATTGCGAACAGCTACTAATGGTGTTGAATCTTTTATTTTTTTATTTTTTACAGGCTGCTTATTTACATTACGAGCAAGAAATCTTACAGAACGAGGTAAAAAATAATCAGCTAAATCTTGCCAATCCGGTTTTAATGCATTATATGCTACATCAAGTTCTGCTTTCCTTGCTTCAAAATAGCCCTTTGAATATTTTGTCGAGTTTTGCATTTTACTCCCCTAAAAGTTTCTTCTTTGAAGCAAGTACTTCATCTTCAAGTCCATTGTTAGTTGTTTTTATGTTTTCTGATACAATGCCCCTTACTCCGGAACGATTTGCAGCATTTGCTTTTTGTGTAGAAGCATCTGCTTGAACAGCAGTTTTTATAGTTTCAGCTTCTTCAACAACAGGCACTTTTGTTGTAGAACACATAGTTTCTCCTTTCATTTTTTGATTAATAATATATTTATTGATAATTGTTTTTAATAAGAATCTTCAAATGTCTAAACGACAAATCAAACAGTGATAATTAATTACAGTCAGAGTTTATGTAATTTTCTAATTTTTTTAATCGGTTTAACCAACCGGCATAAAAAACTTTCTGAGCCGGATTTCTTTCAACTATTGATTTATATTTTTCTCGTCTCAGTTGTAAAAATAAATCAACATTACCAGCAGATTTTAAATATAAAGACTTACCTACAGAAACCCCATGGTTAACACAAGAATCAAATAATATTAAAGCCAAAGAAAAATTTTGAATTTTATTTGCACCTGATTTTACCCAATAATCTTCGTAATAAATTTTGATAGCTTCTGTTTTTTCAATTTGTTTGACAGAACGCGGAGCAAGTTTATTTTTCTTTCGATAATAATCATAAGTTTTTTGAGTAATACCAAAATTAGTAGCTCCGCCCCTGTCATTTTTATGATTACTGTAACCGCCTTCTATATTAAACAAATATTTCATTGCTTTTTTAAAGTTCAAATCATCGTTATCACAAGTAACCATAAGCATCCTTTCTGTTTTATCCATATGGATCAAAATTAGAATCTAAGATAACGGTTTCATCTTTTTCATCAATTAAATATGAATAATAATTTATTGCATAAATACCCATCATCAAACTATCAGCAAAATCAGGACTTTCACCTTGTTCTGATTTCATTTCTTTTTTAGACTGAATAAATATTTGACCATTTGGCTTATAAGATTTTTTAATATACTCCAATTGAGATATTGTAAAATCTGAAGATATTTTCAACCACTCATTATCAATAAAATCTTTTAAAGTAAGATAACCATCAGCTCTTCTGTTTAAAGCATTTGGTCTGTTACTTGAAGCGGCACCATTGAATTTTATAGTATTAGATATTACATTCTTAATACTTACATAAATAGAATAGCCTAAACCATCTGCATCTAAAATTAAAAGTTCAGGTTTCCAAAGTGAATATAAATTGATTATTCTTCCTTTAGTTATATCAGTATCAGGTTCATTCCAATACTCTTGTTTTTCCAAAGACCACTGGGTAGAACTTTTAGACTCAATAAGACTTGCAACACACAAATCACCGCCATTACCGGCTAAATCTACAGACATACATTTTATTTTTCTGTAACTTTCATCTTTAAATACAATATTCTTAGCTTTATCAAGCTTTATTGCAGAAAAAAGAAAGTCATTTGTAGTATCTAAAGGATTTCCTTCCCAAATATATTCATAATCAAGAATATTTCTTTCTTTGCAGCGTTTAGCTTCATCTATAAGTTTTTTAGGACAATGTTTATTATCGTAATAATTAATTTTTATATGAAGACAATCATCTCTGGAAACGAACTCGGAATATACAGGATCCTTACGAACAAGTCTGTTCATAGTAAAAATAACAATAGAATTAACTTTTCTTATTGTAGGAATTATTACATCAAGAGTTGATTTAGTTATAGCTTGTGCTTCATCAATCCAAAGGATGTCAACACCTTCAAGACCTTTTATATTGACTCTGCCTTGTTCTCTAAATCCCTTAAAAATAATACTTGATGAACTTTTATTATGAACAATTTTATTAGACTTCAATGTAAAGTTTAAATTATAATCACTTATTAAATCATTAAATATTTTATAAACACTATCAGAAATTGTAGCCTGTGTTTCTCTTCCGCAACACACCCTGACGTTCCGTTGTTCAGCTAACCAGAGGATAATTCGTGCTATACTTTGGGACTTGCCACCACCCCTTCCTCCTTCTATTAAAAAATAATTATAGTTATTAATATTAGTTATTATAGGTATAAGTTTTTCAGGGATATTTAAAATTTCGGGTAATTCAATCATTTTCTTCTTCCTGAGCGCAATCTTCTCCAACTTTTATTTCTAATTCTTTTCCGTCAATCATAACTTTGCCCATTATTTTGACATTTGTAGAAGTTTTTTCTTTTTCGGAATACAAACCGCATAATTTACCTTTTAACTCTTCAGCCTTTAAAAATATAGAAATATCAGGACTGACTTCATCATCTTTTCCTTTTCTATTTAGAGCCATTTGTTGTACTGCTTCTAAATTTTCAAAAGATTCATTTTTTGAATAAACAAAATTTTCAATTTTTTTCTTTCTAGTCATATATCCCTACTAATTAATAACCTTTACAAGTTTTTTCTCACCATTAAAATTAACTGCATATTGGTATATTTTTCCGTTTTTATACTCTCGGTTAATACCGTAAACAAAACCTGAACGCTCTTTTGTGCCGTATTGCACTTTAATCTCTTGCCATTTATCATGTTCTATTTTTTTGATAAATGCCGATACTTTTTTTCGTTTTGGTCTAAAAGTTTCATACTTTTGAGTTTTTACATTAAACTGAACCAACTCTGCAACTAGTGCACCACAAATCGGACATACCACAACTTCCAGTTTCCTATCTCTATACCCAAAATCAGGCAACAAGAACACTGTTCTAAGAGGCTTGTGGTAGCCTCCGCAACAATAAATCACACCATTCCCCCTTGACTTAACGAACCCAGTCACCTTTTGGCTAGAATTTCTCAATTCTACAGACTCTGCATAATAAAATTGAAATCTACTCATTTTTATTTGCTTTGTCTTCGCTACTCAAGTCTTAGATCAAATCACAATTTTATAATAACATCTTTTTATTCTATTCGATATATCTTTAAGAAATATATTTACATTTTGTTACATTTCTATTCGATATATTTTTAACTTTAATATATTTTTTATCTGTGATATGGTTCATTTGAATTAATTTTAAAAGCGCGATATATTTGTTCGATTAATAGTAACCTAATCATTTGGTGTGTAAATGTCATTTGAGAAAAGCTTATTTTTAGAGTTGCGATATCACTAACTTTCTTATGTAAACCATTCGCACCACCTATAATAAAAACGACATCATTTATACCTTCATTTGAAATATATTTTATTTTTTGTGCAAAAGCTTCAGAAGAAAAACTTTTTCCTTTAATTTCTAAAGTTATAATATAGGAATTTTGTTTTATATTTTGCAATATTCTGTCAGCTTCAATTTCTTTATATTTTTCGCATAAAGATTCATCATTAATTTGTTCTGCAACAACTTCTACAACAGAGAAAGAACAAAAGGACATGAGGCGTTTTTCATATTCTTTTATAGCATCCTTTAAGTATTGTTCTTTTATTTTACCGACAGCAATTATTTTTATATTCATATAATAATTATAAAAAATAGATTGAGTTAAGTAAAATGTTTTTTACGTTCTGTTCTATTAAGAGAATATTTAAGTTACAATCGACATGTCAAAAAAACTTTACGAAATATAGTGGAGAAAGAAATGTATAATGTAGCTATAGTTGGTGGTGGACCTGCCGGAATATTTGCGGCACTAGAAATTGTAAAACTTAAACCAGAATGGAAAGTTGTTCTTGTTGAAAAAGGTGTACAAATAGAAAAAAGGAAATGCCTTCTAAGAGAAGGATATGAGAAGTGTCCTACCTGCAAAAAATGTGGTTTACTCTGCGGTTGGGGCGGAGCAGGTGCTTTTTCCGATGGTAAATTGACACTTACACCGGATGTTGGAGGTCATCTTCTTGATTATATGCAAAGAAAAAGTGTTGAAGATTTAGTTAAATACACAGATGATACATATCTTAAATTTGGAGCTACAGATGAAGTTTTCGGTTTAGACAAAGAAGCGTTTGCTGATATAGAACGTGCTGCTACTTTAGCAGAATTAAAACTTGTTCACTCTCCTGTAAGACACTTGGGAACAGAAAGAAGTTTGAATGTTTTAAAAAATATGCAAGATTACTTAGATAAAAGAATTACAATTTTATATGATACAATAGCTGACCAATTAATTGTTGAAAACGGTCAAGTAAAAGGATTTATTACAAAAGATAATCAAAAAATCACAGCAGAACATATTATTATCGCACCTGGAAGAGAAGGTGCTGATTGGTTAACTCATGAATTCGCTAAAAATAAAATAGGAATGGTTAACAATGCCGTTGACGTGGGTGTTCGTGTTGAACTTCCTGCTCCTGTTTTTGAACCGATTACCGAGAAATTATATGAATCAAAACTTATATATCATTCACCAACATTTGGTGATGA
Organism: Candidatus Gastranaerophilales bacterium; assembly: GCA_944323945.1. The sequence continues at coordinate 11,240 of CALUUL010000031.1, read as the reverse complement.
AGTAAGAACATTCTGTATGAATCCATATGGAGAAGTAGTAACTGAAAATTATTCAGGTATTGCAACAGTTAACGGACACAGTTATGCAAATTACAGAACAAACAACACGAATTTTGCATTATTAGTATCAGAAAAATTTACAGAACCATTTAAAGAACCTATTGCATACGGACAGCACGTAGCAAGATTAGCAAATATGCTTGCTGGTGGTGTATTAGTACAAAGATTTGGAGACTTACTTGACGGACGTCGTTCTACTCCTGAAAGAATTAAGAGCAGCATAATAACTCCAACGCTTTCTTGCGCAACTCCGGGTGATTTAAGCCTCGTTCTTCCATACAGACAAATGACCGCTATTATAGAGATGCTTTATGCTTTAGATAAAATAGCCCCGGGTACTGCGTCAAGATATACATTACTGTATGGTATAGAAGTAAAATTCTATTCAGGAAGAGTAAAACTTACAAATGATTTAGAAACCGAAGGTGTAAAAAATCTATACGCAATCGGAGATGGTGCAGGAGTAACAAGAGGATTAATACAAGCTTCCGCATCAGGTGTTCACGCTGCAAGAGTAATTTGTTCTAAATAAAAGAAAAGAGATAAATATGACAAGGACATTCTTATATAACGACCACGTTAAGCTTGGTGCAAAAATGGTTGACTTTGCTGGCTGGGAAATGCCAGTTCAGTATACAAGCATTATAGAAGAACATAACAATGTAAGAAATAATGCGGGTTTATTTGATGTTTCACATATGGGCGAAATTTTTGTAACAGGTAGTGAAGCATTAGACTTTTTGCAAATCCTTGTTCCGCAAGATATTTCAAAAGTTATAGATAAGAAAGCAAAATACTGCCAATTTACAACAGAAAAAGGCGGTATTGTTGATGACTTATTCATATATAAGCTAGAGGACAATAATTATTTGTTAATTGTAAACGCTTCAAGACTTGAGGATGATTATAATTGGTTAATCAAAAATAAAGCTAATTTTGATGTAGAAATAGAAAACAAATCAAATGAATTATCAATGCTTGCTCTTCAAGGTCCGAAAGCATCTGATATTTTGGAAGAGATTGGTTTAAAGAAAGAACATCAACCACATACAATGTTCATAGTAAAAACTAAACTTATTGGAGAAGATGTATACATTTCAAGAACAGGCTATACAGGCGAGGATGGATTTGAAATAATTATAAAAAATGAAAAAGTTTCAGACTTATGGAATATAATTCTTGAAAAAGGTAAAAAATATAATATTTTACCCATCGGACTTGGAGCAAGAGACACATTAAGACTTGAAGCAGCAATGAGTTTATATGGACATGAATTGGATGAAAACACTTCTCCAGTTGAAGCAACTTTAACTTGGTCAATAGATAAGGACAAAACTGAAGATTATATTGGTAAAGATATAATCCTAAACCAAATTAAGAATGGAGCAGAAAAGAAATTAATAGCATTCAAAATGACAGATAGAGCAATTGCTCGTAACGGATATAAAATATGTTTAAATAATGAAGAAATAGGTTATGTTACAAGTGGATGTGTTGCACCTTCGATTGGACAAAATATTGGCTTAGGTTATATAAAAACGAACAAAAATTTAAAAATTAATGATACAATTCAAATAATGATACGAAATAAGTTGTATAATGCTATAATTACTAGCAAAAACTTTATAGAAAAACACAATAGAGGAAATTAAACAGAGGAGTATTTAAATGACTGTAAAAGACAAAATGTTATGCAGTAAATCACATGAATATGTATATGAAGAAAACGGAAATTACAATATAGGTTTAACGGATTATGCAATAGAACAACTTGGGGATATTGTTTTTGTTGAATTGCCAGAAGTTGGAACAAAATATACAAAAGGTGAAATATTCGGAACAATAGAATCAGTTAAAGCTGCATCTGAAATATATATGCCAATAGGAGGAACTGTTGTCGAAATCAATGAACAGTTGATTGAAAAACCTGAATTATTAAATGAAGAACCTTTTGAAGATATGTGGTTAATAAAAGTTTCTTCAGATGCATATTTAGAAGATAGTAAAGATTTATTGGATTACACAACATATAAAGAAGAAGTTGAATAGAATGAAAAATTTTAAAGCTAATTCAGATGAAACAATAAAAGAAATGCTTGAAAGCATAGGAGAAAAAAATCTTGATGATTTATTTTCCATGGTAGATAAAAGAGCAATAATGTCCAAATTAGATTTACCAGATGCACTAAGTGAAATGGAAACTCAAAAAGAGGTCAAAAAACTTGCAAAAGAAAATAATATAGAATATTCTTATTTTATAGGAGCAGGAGCATATAAAAGATTTATTCCAGCAGCCATTTCACAAATTTCGTCAAGATTTGAATTTAATACGGCGTATACACCATATCAACCTGAGATCTCTCAAGGAACATTACAAGTAATATACGAATTTCAATCTATGATTTGTGATATTACAGGTATGGATGTATGCAATGCTTCCGTATATGATGCAGGCAATGCTTGTGCTGAAGCTATGTTAATGGCTTCAAGAATAAGTGGTAGAGATAAAATTCTTGTTAGTAAAAGTATAAATCCTCAATATATGGAAGTTATAAAAACATACGCCAACGCTGGGGATATAGATGTAGAATTCATTGAATCAAAAAATTACAAAACCGATTTAGATTCAATACAAGAAAAATTAACCTCAGGAGAATACTCTGCTTTATTAATTCAAAATCCAAACTTTTATGGAACTATTGAAGATATTGATAAACTTAAAAATCTGAATAAAGATACAAAAACATTATTAATTATGTGTTTAGAAATGATGAGTAATACAGTATTAAATAAACCATCAACATATAATGCAGATATTGTAGTCGGCGATGTGCAGTCTTTTGGAAATCCTGTTTCTTATGGCGGACCATTTGCCGGATTTATTGCAACATTAGATAAATACAAAAGACAAATGCCTGGCAGAATTGTAGGAAAAACATTAGATGCAGAAGGTAAACAAGCATTTACATTAACACTTCAAGCAAGAGAACAACATATAAGAAGAGAAAAAGCAACTAGCAATATATGTTCAAATCAAGGATTAGCAATATTAAATGCAGTTCTTTACCTTGCATTGTTAGGTAAAAAAGGGACACAGCAAGCAGCATACTTAAGTGCAAAAAATGCACATATGTTGGCTGATGGATTACAAAAAAAAGGCTATAATGTGTTAAACCAAGATTTCTTTAATGAATTCGTTTTAGAAATTGATAATGCAGATAACTTCTTAGCAAAAATGAAACAAAAAGGGATATTAGCAGGCTATAAATTAGATGCGAAACAAATATTAGTGTGCTGTACAGAGATAATAACAAAAGAAGAAATAGAAAAATACATAAACTTTGCATAAGCAAAAACACAAAGGGAATAAAATGGACTATTTAAGAAAAAACTCATGCTTAATCTCTATAGTTATTTTATTTATAGTTTGTCTTCTCTTATATTTTCCAAATATAGGAGGTTACCCTTTTATAGATACTGATGAGACAAAATTTGTATCAATCGCAAAAGATATGTTGAATTACAGCGATTGGATAAATATAAAAATAAACGGAGAAAATGCGTTTGATATCTCTCCATTATTTTTTTGGATAACAAATTTATCTTGTTTGTTTTTTGGGAAAATAAGCAGTGAAACAGTAAGATTGCCAATTTCTATAATATCTGCTATTGGAATAGTTTTTCTTTATATAATTATAAAGAAAATTTTAAGAAAAACATATTCTTTTATCATTTCGCTGATAATGGCAACATGCTTAGGTACAGTTGTTTTTTCCCGACTTGCAACAAATGATTTTATATTTGTTATTACAACAATGACATCTATTTTATTTTCTTATCTGACAATATTCACAAATGAAGATAAAAACAAAACAAAATATTGGATAGGAACATATATTTTCTGTGCATTATCAATATTATGCTCAGGTCTATTCGGATTTTTTATAGTTTTCTTATCTGTTCTTGCAATGCACATTTTTGCAGGGAAATTAAAAGAAGTATTCAGAATAAAAAATTTAATAATAGGAATTTTAATATTTTTAATTATGTTATCTCCTTGGCATTTAATAATGCTATATAAGAATGGATTAGTTTTTGCAAAAGAATATTTATCAATATATAATTTTCTAAATTATCTTAGTATAAGGAATATATTAATTGTATTAGGTTTCTTTATATTAGGTTTTTCACCATGGTCTTTTTCATTTTTGTGGATTTTAGGAAGTAAAGCAAAAGAAATATTAAACTCAATATTTTCATATTTCAAAGATAATTCAGAAGAAAAACTAAAAGAGAAATGGAATAATCTTAGTAAAATAGATAAATTTCTTTCACTAAATACAATAGTATTCTTTACATCATTAATATTCGCATTATTGTATGGTTCTAAATATACATTTTTAATATTATTCTTAATGTTCCCTGCATCATGTATTTCAGGTCATTATTGGTATGAATACATGATAAGGAAAGAACATGATAAAAGCATATTTTTTGCAACAATGATTCCTAATCTAATTTTAATAATATGTTCATTATTAGGTTTATTTGGACATAACATAATTAATAAATGGTTATTCCAAGGATTAAGTCATTTAATATTGCCCTTAGTAATTATATTTTTTATTATTCCTGTAATAAGTATATTTGCAGTAATTTTAAAAAGTCGAATAGTACCATATGCATCTAACATAATATTAATGCTTAGTTTATCATTTGTAATTACTCCAACCATATTTAATTTTATGATTTTAAATGGTGGTGAGAATGATTTAATAAGTTTTGCACAAATAGCAAATAAAGATAATGCGCCATTAACAGCATTCATTCCAGCAAAAAAATATAGTTTAATATATTATTATGATAAACCAATAATTTTTCATAATAATAAAGATTTTAAATGGTTAGAATCATATTTAAAAGAAAATCCATATACATATGTTGTAGTTGAAATAAAAGATATGTGGGAAATCGAAGAAAGAAAAATAAAATATATGTTGCTGGATTCAGGAAAAAGATATTGTTTAATTCAACATATGGCAATTTCACTACAAGAACAAGTGCAAGAACAAGAAGAAGATATAGAACCGGAAGTAATAGTATATTAAAATGATAAAAAAAATAGTTTTGAAATTAATAAATATATATCAATTTTTTTCAAGAATGAAACCGCCTGTATGCAGATTCTATCCAACTTGTTCAGAATATACAAAGCAAGCAATCATGAAATATGGACTAATCAAAGGCATTTATTTAGGTATAAAAAGAATATTAAAATGCCATCCTTTACATCCTGGCGGTTATGATCCTGTACCATAGTTTCATTACCAAAGATTACAAACAAATTCCTTTTTAGTCAATTTCCATCTATTTTATACGTTTAAATACGTATAGTAAGGTGAATTAATGCTTAGTATAAAAATATATGGAAAAATAAAGGCGAACAAAGAAATTGTTGACCTTATGAATATGATTTGGGGGCTTTGATTTATTATGTCTATGAATATAGGATCAAAACTCGTATCAAAATTAGGTTCATCGAATTCAAGGATACCATTAGCAGCAAAAGATATATTTAATTCTACAGGATATACTTATTTTTCCTATGATGCAGGCGGAAAGATTGAAGGTAAAGATAGACTGGTAGATGAAGTAGGTACAGGAGCCTTATGGCTTTTTGGAATACCTACATATAAGAAATTAATTGATAAAACAATATTTAAAAAAGCAGGCATTTCTCCTGAAGTAGATGTAAGAATTTTAAAGGATAATAATTACTTAAAAAAAGCAATAGAAAATGCTCCATCAAAAACAATAATGGAGGATCTAAAAAAAGCCGGAGCTAATATTCCAAAGACAAAAGCACTTACAATGCTTAAGTTTGTAATGTCACTTGGTTTAACTATGCTTTCATATTTTGCATTAACAAAATTCAAACAAAATATGACAAAAAAGAACATTGAAAAAGAATTTTTATCTAAACAAATGGAAGATAAACCAATAACATTTTCACCTTACAATACTGAAAATCCGATTTTTTCTGATTTTAATCAAGAAAAAAAACCAAATAACACTCCGTCATTTGGAGCAGCTTCGCTATCAAAAGTAGCTGAATCAATAGTATTAAATCCAATAAATAATATGTTCGTATTAGATACTTGTATATCAGGAGAAAGGCTATCCAGTGCAAGGACAAAAGGTGAATTTGCTGAATATGGAATAAAAGAAGGTTCTTTTCTATTTTTTGTATATGTCGCAGATAAATTAATAAAGCAAGGAATAGAAACTGTATCTGAAAAAATATTAAAAAGTCCAATAAAACTGGATGCAAAATTTTTATCTACAGATTTGGCAAAGAACATACTTAATGAACAATCGTTGCAAGAAGAAATAAAGGAATTTAGTAAGAAATTCGGTAAAAATTGTGATACAAATGCATTATATGAATATGTATTTAAAAATCAAAACAGTACAATTGTGGAAGCAGCAAAAAGTTCAGGAATTATTTCTACAATAAAAACAGGTCAAATTGACACCAGAAAATATATAGATGTAAAAAAATTGCAAGAACTTGCAGAAAATCTGCAAAAATTCATATCCTCTTCAACAACATCTAAAAATACAAAATCTTATCTAAATAAAATCAAAGCACTAAAAGTAGGTTCAACAATTCTTAATATAGGTATATGTTGTAGTATATTAGGTTATATAGTGCCTAAAATGATGTATGACTATAGAAAAAAACAGCAGAATGGAAAAAATGATTTCCACGTACAAACAGAATATGAAAAAGAGCTCGCAACAAAACATGGGAAAACACTTTAAATAAGAAAAATATATGCTATAATATTAGTAGTAAGGAGTGTAAAAGAAATGTTGACATCATATTTAGCAATGCAAAATGCTATTTTAGCTCAAAATATGGCTACATCAAGGATGATGCAGAATGCAGACAATATGATGGCATCTGTAAGTTTTGGAAACAGTTTGCCACTTCGTCCTTCTTTTGCACAAGCAAATGAAGCTGAACTCCAAACAAAAGCAGATGAAACAAAAGTATCTATTTTGCAAAAAATTATTGATTCAATTCAGAAAAAATTAGGTAAAGATATTGAAAAATCAACACCGAGATATTCCGGTGTTAATTATGTTGCATAATTTCTAATTTTAATATTTTGAGCTTTGTCTTTACATATGCTATAATCTACCTGTGAAAGGTATTATTTAATGCGAAAAAAGCAAGAAAACCAGATTTCTTTAAAATTTATATTTTTTTTATTATTTGTTGTATTAGTAATTATTTTTTATATTAGTCAACCTAATAACAATAAAAAAATTAATAAAACAAAAACATTTGAAGAAATGTTGGAATATTCTAGTGCAAGTTCTTATGGATATATAAAAAAAGAAAATAAAGAAGAGCTAGAAAATAAAAAACAAAATACAAATGCTCAAAATAACTCAAAAGAAACAAAGAAAATATATATAAATCAAGAAGATTCATATATAGAAAGTTCAGTGCCTTTATCAAATAAGGATTATGATAAATTGTTGGATATGTTGTCTCAATATCCAGCAAAAAGTATAGATTCTGCAAGAAATATAGTAAATAAATTATTAGTATACAAAGGCTATCCTGAAAACTGTATACGTGTTATTTCAAGTGATATTGATCAATCGAGATCCAAAACAGAAGGTAATTACCAAGTTGCAAATTTTAATTTTAATTCAGGCAATATGTATATAAGTAGCAAAATGTTATATGAATTAGATACAAAAGTTTTAATTGCTATATTAGCTCATGAATTAGATCACTTTGATAAATTGGCAAAAGTATGTAAATACCTGGGAGTAGATCAGTTTGAACAATTGTTTGAAGAAAATAATATAAAGAATATAGATAAATCTTTTTGGCATAGAGTTTCTGCAATGGCTACTAATGAAAAAGATTTTAACGGGAAATACTATGCAGATGCACTAAAAAGATTTATTACGCAAAATGATCTTGAACTAACAAGTTCATATTCAGATTTTTACAGAATATCAGAGAATATAAGAAATCCGTTAGAAATAAGTGCATATGAAGAGTCCGATTATGTATATAAACATTTTGGTATAAAAATCCAAGATGGTCCAATGAAGATATTAACAAAAACATTTAATGAAGTTGATTGGGCTATATATAATGTTATTTCAAAAGATCCAATCATAAAAGATGAAAGAATTGCAATATTTGATTATTTCTTTATAGAAGCAATTCTAACGAAATTTCCTGAATTGTACAGAGAATATAATATATGTCAGAATCAAAAAGATGGTGATATGACATATTTTTGGTTGGTTTTTGAAAATAGTGTTAAAAGTTTTTATCAAAAAGGGCAAATGGATAATGATACATATCGAAAAATACTTTCTTTATTAGAATTAACGAAAGCGAAAGTTGGTCAAGGTATAACAAATAAAGAAATTGCAACTGCATTAAAATACAAAATAAATACATTAAAATCAAATCTGGTATATCCAAATGCAATAGATAATTTAGAAAAAACAACAATTAGTTATTTAAAATATATAAAATATAAAAATATTGTTGATCCTGAACAAGAGCTAAAATGTATTTTAACATTAATAAATATAGAAAATAAGATAACAACAATAAGTGGTAATAGAAATGTTTCTTTATATTATATAAATATACCGGAAAGTTTAAGAAAGATATATGGAATAACAGATAAGAAACAGTTATTTGTATATATATATAATAATCAATCATTTAGATCCAAAATAAAACAGAATCAAACAGAATCTGATTTATTAAAAGAACTTTTAGAAAAGAATATTCTTGATATAAGAATAAATGGATAGTTTAAATAAAAAATATGAATTTAGTAGAGGTCTGCAATTTAGACCTCAACTAAATGTATGGTAATACTTCCAATATAATAAAATTTATGTTTTAATTGAATTAAAAGAAACTAAAGAACGGAACTATGATAAAGATACTAAAAACAGAAGAGAATAAAAAACTCCTAAAATTAAGCATAAGTGAAGCTGTATCAGGTTCATGGTTCAGTTTGATTTCTCCAAATGAGGAAGAAATAAAACAAGTTTCATTAGTTCTTGGTTTAGATGAAGATTTTCTATTAAATTCATTGGACTTAGATGAACGTTCACGTATAGAGATTGAAGACGGAAATACTCTTATAATTACAAATTTGCCAATAATGACAGAAGATGGTTGTTTTGATACTCTTCCTTTAGGTATAATATATACTCCAACATCAATTATAACAGTATGTTCAAAAGACAATAACATTTTATCGTCATTTAATGAAACAACTGCCTATTCTTTTGATACAAGAAATAAAACAGAATTTATGTTAAAAATTCTTTATCGTTCTGTTAAATTTTATCTAAAATATTTAGATATAATAAATAGAACTACAGAAAATATAGAAATAGAATTACAAAAAGCAACAAATAATAAAGCATTATTCCAATTAATGGAGATACAGAAAACACTTGTCTATTTTTCAACAGCCCTAAAAGATAATGATATAGTATTACAAAAAATAATGAGAATGACAAAATCTTCAGCAAATCTATTAAAAACAACAGAAGAAGATATAGACTTATTAGAAGATGTTATTATTGATACAAGACAGGCAATAGAAATGGTAGATATGCATAGAATGATTCTTGAAGCAATGATGGAAGGTTTTGCATCAATAATAAATAATAATTTAAACTTAGTAATGAAATTTTTAGCAGCTATAACAATTATAATGTCTATTCCAACTATGATTGGTGGGTTATGGGGAATGAATGTAAAAGTTCCATACGGAAATAATCAATATGGTTTTCTCATTGTAGTAGCATTATCAATAATAACGTCAATAGTAGTAGTATTCTATTTTAGAAAAAAAGGTATGTTTTAAATTGAAAAACGGTTCAATATTAATAATATCAAATGATAATAAAAAGGGTGTTTACATTTCAGAGAAAATAAAGCTATTAAGAGAGTGTGACACAATACGAGTTGTATCTTATATTGAAGCAATATCGGTTTTAAATTCCACACAACCGTCATTGATTCTTGTATATTGTTCAAATTCTGATTCAATAAGTATTATAAAAGAGATAAGAACAATAAAAGCATTAGATAAAGTACCAATAATATTTGTAATGGATTCATTGGTCGAAGATTTATTAATGTATGCATTTGATAATGGAATAGATGACTTTTTCTTCTTAACAGACACAGATTCTGTTATTTTGATGCGAATATTTCTTACATTACAAAAGTCTATTTTATATAAACAGATTGATATAAATAATGAAATTTTGGTATCAGCAAATATTATTGATAAACAAACTGGTATATACAAGAAAGAACAAGCACCTTTAGCTTTAAGAAACTTTTTTAGTAAAAGCATAGAAGAAAACCTTGAAAATACTGTATTTATGTACCTAAAGCCAATACAAATTGATAATAAAAGACTGAACATGCCCAAAATAGCGACAATAGTAAAATCGATACCAAGAGGAAATGACATTGTTGCATATGGAAAAAGCTCAGGATTTTATTTAATACTATATAATGCAGGTATAGCAGGTGCAAAGTCAGTTGCATCAAGGATTAGAAATATGCTAACAAACACATGTAAAGTATATGCAATTGCAGCAGAAATAACAAATTCTTTTGAAGAAATGGAACCAATCCTATACCAAAGTTTAAAAGATCAAATTGCAGCAGGAAAAGAATTCAATTATTTATATGATCTAACATTCAATGAAGCCGCAGAAGTAATAGAAGTACGTGATGAAAACGGAAAGAAGTTTAAAGATTTTAAAAAAGAATTTCACAATAACTTTGAAAAAATAGTAGCGCCTGTTTTCTACCAAATTCAGACAGCAAATGCGGAAAAATTTCCAAATGCAAAAATTGATTTTTATATAGAAGAAACAGAAAGTAAGTTTACGATTTCACAAGATAATATATCTAGTGAGCTTATTATTACATATCCAACATACATAAAATTAATTATAGATATAAAACATAATGATGAAGAAAAACAGCCTGAAATAAGAAGATTAACATTCGACTTTGAAGATTTTTCAGCAGAGAAACTTACATCAATATTAAATGATGTAATCAGTGAATTTTCGGCGAGATTAAA
>CALUUL010000030.1 GCA_944323945.1 Candidatus Gastranaerophilales bacterium | reverse complement strand
ATTGAAGAAGGTGCAGGAAGATTATATTCATCTCCTGAGCATCCTGTTCTTTCAAGATATGCAATTGCAACAATGGATGATTTAAATAATGAAGTTGAAGCAGATAAAGAAGAAAGAATTATAAAACTAACACCTGAGCAAGTAAGGAAATACGGTCGTTTAGTAGAGAAAATAGTAATAGGGGCTGCTGAAGAAGTAGGTCTTGATAAAGATTCTATTGTTTGTGAAGACCTTGGAACTTTAACAATGCCTGTTGTCAGCGTTATGAAAGAATATGATCTTCAAGGTATGAAATTAATTCAATTCGTAGTACCTGAAAAACCAATGCACCCATACAGATGTAAAAACATCAACGAAAGATGCTGGGCAATGGTAGGCACACATGATAACGAACCTATTGCAATGTGGGCAAATGCAACAGTACACACAGAAGCTGGTTACTTAAACGGTAAAAATTTAGCAGAAGATTTATATCCGGATGCAAATGACGGAGAAAGAGAACAAGTTGCAGTAAGATGTTCGAATGATGCAGAATTCTTAACTCAAAATAAATTGATTGAATTATTTGCTTGTAAAGCAGAAAACATTCAAATATTCTTTACCGATTTCTTAGGTTTATATGATGTATACAATCGCCCAGGTACATCAGGCGATTCAAATTGGTCGTTAAGAATTCCTGATAATTATGAGGAAGTTTATTGTAACAATCTAAAATCAGGAAAAGCATTAAATCTTCCGTTAATTTTAAAGCTTGCTATTTATGCAAGAGGCAATAAATTTGCTAATGCAAACCAAGAAATAATTAATAAATTAGAAAGTATAATGTAGGAAAAATAATGCACGAGTTAAAAGTAGAAAGTTCATTTTCGGCAGCACATCATCTTTTAAACTATGATGGTGAATGTGAAAATCAACACGGACATAATTGGAAAGTTGAAGTTTATGCAAAAGGAACAGAACTTGATAAATCAAACTTATTAATAGACTTTAAAGTACTAAAAAAAGAACTTAATAGTGTATTAGATTTGCTTGACCATAAGGATATAAATACTTTAGATGATTTCCAAAATGTAAGTCCTAGCAGTGAAATACTATCAAAGTATATTTATGAAAAATTGAGATCCAAAATACCTTGTATTTCAAAAGTATCAGTATGGGAAACAGAAAAAGCTTGTGCAAGTTATTACGAATAAACTTCTAAAATAGGGGATTAATAATGCATATATTGCAATCAATTATAATGGGTATAGTGCAGGGACTTAGTGAGTTCCTGCCTATTTCAAGTTCAGCACATCTTGTTATTACATCAAACTTATATAAAGTTCTAAAAGGATTAGAACTTACACAAGAATCTTCTCAAGAAATTTTTCTTGATATTATGCTTCACTTAGGCACATTGATTGCAGTATTGATATATTTCAGAAAAGATATTATTGAAATTTTAAAAGCTTTTCTATCAGCGGTTAAATCAAAAGATTTTTCTGATAATAATGCTAAAATGGCATTATACATTTTAATAGGTACAATAATTACCGTTGTTATTGCATTGCCACTGCATGATGTTGCAGAAAACTTAGTATATTCACCTGCTATTGTAGGTGTGCTTCTTATATTTACAGGAATTCTGTTATTTTCTGCCGAAACATTTTCAAAAAGAATACAAGATAAATCAGATAAAATTGATTTAAAAACATCTATATTTATAGCTATAGCACAGGGTTTAGCTGCTTTACCCGGATTTTCTCGTTCAGGTTTAACAATCGCAACAGGATTACTAAACAAAAAGGATAGATTAACTGCTGCAAGATACTCATTTTTATTAAGTATTCCGATTATATTGGGAGCTTCTATGGTATATCCGTTAATTAAAATAGATTTACATGAATTTACAGGTTACAACTGGAACGCAATAATAATAGGAACAATAGTTTCAGCTATAGTAGGTTATTTATGCATTAAATACTTTTTAAAATTTGTAGGGAAATACTCTCTTGCATTTTTCGGATATTATTGCATAATAGTAGGAGCATTATCTTTTGTGTTTTTTAATATTTTTGCAAGCGGAGTATAAATATGGAATCAACAGTTAATTATATAAAAGAAAAAATTCGTGATTTTCGACCTGAAATAGGAATTATATTAGGCAGCGGTTTAGGTGATTTTGCTGATGGATTTGAATCTATTATAATTCCTTATAATGATATACCTGGATTTGAAAAATCAAACGTTCAGGGTCATAAAGGACAGCTTGTTTTTGCTCAAATAAACGGAAAAAAAGTGGTAATGATGCAGGGAAGATATCATTTTTATGAAGGATATTCTATGCAAACGGTTACATTCCCTGTAAAAGTTATGAAAAAACTCGGAGTAAAAACTCTTATAATAACAAATGCTGCAGGTGCTGTTACTCCTGAATTTAACCCTGGAGATTTAATGTTAATTACTGACCATATAAACTTTATGGGAACAAACCCATTAATCGGAAAAAATGATGAAACTTTGGGTACTCGTTTCCCTGATATGAGTGAAGTTTATTCAAAAGAATTAATACAGAAAGCAGAAACAATTGCACAAGAATTAAACATCAATTATCAAAAAGGTGTTTACGCAGCAACAACAGGTCCAAGTTATGAAACTCCGTCAGAAGTTAAAATGTTCAGAATGCTTGGAGCAAATGCTGTTGGTATGTCTACTGCACCTGAAGCAATTGTTGCAAACTATTGTGGCTTAAAGATATTAGGTATAAGCTGCCTCACAAACTATGCAGCCGGAGTCAGTGAAACAACATTAAATCATCAAGAAGTTATTGATACTGCAAATAGAGTTAAAGAAAGCTTTAAAAATCTTTTGTCTGAAATATTAAAATCTATTTAAGCTTTAGTTTTTTTGAACATCTTTCTTTGCTTTTTTCCAAAGTTCATCCCACTCTTCAAGAGTGAGATGTTCAAGCTCTTTATTTGCATTTTTTTCCATAGATTTAAATCTGTTAATAAATTTTTTATTAGCTTTCAATAATGCTTGTTCAGCATCAAGTTTGTTCCATCTTGCAAGATTTACAACGGCAAATAATATATCACCGAGTTCTTCTTCTTTTTCTTCTTGCGTCTTTGCGTCTTTAAATTCTTTTATTTCAGAATAAACACAATCGTACAATGAATCCTCATTTGGCCATTCAAAACCTACATTAACAGCTTTTTTACTTATTTTTTGAGCACTCATTAATGCAGATTGTGCCTTTGAAATACCATCCATAATTGATGTACGGTGAGGTTTTTCTTCTTTCTTAAGTTTTTCCCAATTATCTAATATTTCAGATGTAGAACTTACTTTAACATCACCAAATACATGCGGATGACGATGCACAAGTTTATCAGATATTCCTTTTGCAACATCTTCTATATTAAAAGCTTTTTCTTCTTTTGCTATTTGAGAATGCAATACAACTTGCAACAATACATCACCAAGTTCTTCTTGAAGATGTTTAAAATCATTATCATCTATTGCATCAACTGCTTCATAAGCTTCTTCAAGCATATTTTTTCTTAAAGATGAATGAGTTTGTTCTCTATCCCATTTACATCCGTTTTCGCTGCGAAGAATATCTATTATTTCAATTAAACGCTCTAAATTAGGGTAATTCATTATCTCACCATCTGATCAACTGTCATAATTAATATACCTTGACCACCTAGTTTTTTAAGTTTATCAATACTGTCAAAAACTTTATCAGCATTAACAACTACGTGCATTACAACATGTTCATCATCACCTGCTAAAGTCATAATTGTTGGAGATGATAATCCAGGTAAAAATGCTCTTATTTCATCCAGTGAAGCTTTTGGTACATGTGCCATTAAGTACTTTTTCTCTCTTGCATCTATTACAGATTTTAACGCTCTCAATATTACTTGTGTTTTTTCTTGCTTTTCTTCACTTAAATTTTTATTTGAAATTACAATAGCAGTAGACTCTAAAATTTTATCTATGATTCTTAACTTATTTGATCTTAATGTAGAACCTGATGAAGTAATATCAACAACTACATCAGATAGACCAAGACGCGGAGTAATTTCTGTAGCTCCTGATACTTCTATTATTTTAGGATTCTTACCTAATTTTTCAAAATATTCTCTTGCTATATTAGGGAATGATGTTGCTATTTTCAAGTTTTGAGGCAAATCCATTGATGTTTTATAACTATCTTCTTCTTTTACAGCAACTACCATCTCACAATAACCAAAATCTAAATCCATTATTTTTTCAACATTTGATTTTAATTCAGTTAAAATATCAAATCCTGTAAAACCAATATCTGCAATGCCGTTTTCTACAAACATAGGTATATCTTGAGTTCTTACAAATATTATTGAATATTTCTTATCTTTTGTTACAACTTGCAAAGTTCTTTCATCTTTAGACGGAAAAACAAGCCCTGCACAATTTAGCAAATCATATATTTTTTCAGATAATCTGCCTTTATTTGGTATAGCTATCTTTAACATTTCCATTATTATATTCCTTATTAATTTTAATCATTTTTTATAGTTATAACGATATCACTATTATTACAATAACTTCTTACCGGATTATGAACATATGTAAACCCTGAGATTTCCGGAACTTTTTTTTGCATAGTTTTTATCATATCCTTAGAAATTTGGGTATTATATCCAATAATTTGAGATTCTTCTATCATAGAAGATCTACCGGTACAATTAACATCATAACCAAGGTTTTTAAGCTGCTCACGTATTGCCATAGCTTCTATTTCTTTCATTCTGGAATACATTAAACCAACTGAAAATTCATTCTGTGCAATATCTGTTTTTTGTCTGTAAATTAATCTGTTTATTACTTGTTGCGTCTTTTCAGGATCTAAAATCCAGTAGCTTATTATTCCTTTTTTATTAGGTCCTCCTGGCAACATAACAAATTCAACCTTATTCAAATCAATATCTCTGGCTGCTGCTGCATATTGTGACATTTGATAAAGGTTTAAGTCTGTTCTTGTATATAAACTTGCTATTTTCAACGCTTCAGGTATTTTTCTTAGTGCTTCAGGAGATTTAACTTGTTCAATTAAAGCTTTTATAAATTTTTGCTGACGATGAACTCTTCCTATATCACCTAATGCATCTTTTCTGAATCTTAAATATTCTTCAGCTTCTTCACCTGATAAAACATAATCACCTTTAGAAAAATCAATGTGTAATCCGGCAGAATAATCGTGATAGTGCATATTTTGATCAATATGAATAGGAACACCACCTATTGCATCAATTAACTGTCTTACTCCTTCGGCATTTACTATTACATAGTTATGAATTTTAATACCAAGTGTTTCCTCTATCGTTTTCTTGGTTAAATCAATTCCTCCAAGTGCATAAGCAGAGTTTATTTTTTGTACGCCATGACCTTCTGCAATATATACTTTGCTATCTCGTGGAATAGAAATAGCATTTACACTTTTTCCGTGTAAATCAATACTTAATATAATCATAGTATCAGAACGAACACCTGAAAATGGAAGAGTATTCGGGCCATTAGAATCAACACCTAAAAGTAATATATTTTGGTATCTGCTTAACATTTTAAAATTAAACTTTGATGGAGTTAAATCAGGTTTTTCTCCAATTTTTACACCTGAGAGTTTCTTATCCGTAAAACTTTCTATTATTGTAGAAATATCATTATAATTAGTAATAATAAACATCGTAAGTGCTGTTATTGCAACCATAAAAAACGTTACAAAAACTATTCTTAAAGTTATTATTAGCTTACTTTCTTCTTCTTCTTCATTTTCTTTATATTTTAGAAAAGTACTATATTGTTCGTCTTTATCCTTTAATTCTGCCATACAAATACCTCAATACTCTTATAATTTTACTTCAAAAAATATAAAATTAGTACATACAAGAGAAGGAAATAAAAATCCCCCATCTGTTGAATATAATATCTATTTATGATTTTATTTAAATATGGAAAAACACAATATAGTAAATAATGCAGAGACAAAAGTAAAACAATATTTTGAACTTGTTGATGAAATAAAAGAATATAATCAGGAAAAAGTTCTAAAAGCATTTTGTAAAAACAAAATTGGTCTTGAACATTTCTCAACAGTATCCGGATATGGTCATGATGATATGGGCAGAGAAGCTTTGGATAAAGTATTTGCCGATATATTTAAAGCTGAAAAAGCTATTGTAAGAAATCACTTTGTATCAGGAACTCACACTTTAGCATGTTGTTTATTTGGAAATTTGAGATATGGAGAAAAACTTGTTTCAGTTGCAGGAAAACCTTATGACACGATGGAAGAAGTTATTGGTACAAGAGGTGATAAAAGAGCTTCATTAATAGGTCATGGTATTTTATATGATGAGGTAGACCTAATTAATGAAACAGATGTTGATTTGGAAGGTATAAGAAATAAGATTGACAATAAAACCAATATGGTTTTAATTCAACGTTCAAGAGGATACTCTTTAAGAAAATCACTAAATATAGAAACTATAAAAAAAATAATTGAAATAGTAAAATCAAAAAATCCAAAATGTATTTGCTTTGTAGATAATTGCTACGGTGAATTTGTCGAAAAACTTGAGCCATTAGAAGTTGGAGCTGATTTAATAGCAGGTTCATTAATAAAAAACCCCGGAGGCGGAATTGTTGAAACAGGCGGATATATAGCAGGTAAAGAAGAATATGTAAATCAGGCAGCTTATAGATTAACTGCTCCCGGTATAGGCAGTGAAGGCGGTGCTATGCTCAATCAATCAAGATTGATTTTTCAAGGTATATTTATGGCACCATCTATTGTTTCAGAAGCTGTTAAAGGTGCCATTTTAGCATCACAAGTTTTTGAAGATATCGGATTTATTTCTACTCCAAAACCTTATGAAATAAGAACTGATTTAATTCAAACCATAAAATTTGGTGCAGCTGAACCGTTAATAGAATTTTGTAAAACTCTTCAATCTTTCTCACCGATTGAATCATATTTAACACCGGTTCCGGATGAGGTTCCTGGGTATGACGATAAATTAATAATGGCAGGCGGCTCATTTATTGAAGGTTCAACTTTAGAATTATCAGCAGATGGTCCTGTAAGAGAGCCTTATGCAGTTTATATGCAAGGCGGTTTGAATTATGCCCACATTAAAATAGCATTAAAAGGCATAGTTGAAAAATTAGTTAAATAAAAATTGTATTAGTTAACAGATGCAAAGCCTTGTTCTAAGGCCTTAATATTACCTTCAAGCATTTCTGCTTTTCTGCCTGTCAATTTTTGTTTCATTAAATCAATTATGCTGTCTTTCTTCACAATAGGAAATGCCTTTATAAAAGCACCTAATGAAACAATGTTAGCCATCTTTTGATTTCCTACGGTATTTGCTATATCAGTCATAGGAACAAATTTATATGTAATATCTTTTCTTTTAGGTTCAGACTTCACCAAAGAAGAATTAACAACCATTAACCCGCCTGGAACAATCTGACTTTCAAATCTTTCAAAAGAAGGACCATTTAAAGCAATTACATTTGTAGGTTTATCAACAAACGCACATGCGACCTCTTCATCTGACATACAAACTGTACAGTTAACAGTTCCACCTCTCATCTCAGCACCATAAGCAGGAAACCAAGTAACATTTAAACCATCATTCATACAAGCACTGGCAAATAACTGACCTATAAATAATACGCCCTGACCGCCAAAACCAGCTATTAATACATTAGAATCCATTATTTCGCCTCGCTTACTTTATCTTTATAAATTCCGGGTTTAAATACTTCTGACATTTCACCTCTAACACGAGCATGCGCTTCTTGTGGGGTCATTTTCCAGTTTGTAGGACAAGTAGCCAAAATTTCAACAAAACCTGTACCTAAACCTTTTAATTGTGCTTCAAATGCCTTTTTTATACATTTTTTTGCATTCATAATTGCCTGTGGACTATCTAAAGTAACTCTTGCAACAAAAGCCGTACCGTCTATTTCTTTTAAGACTTCAGAAACTTTTAAAGGATAACCTGAAATTTCAACCTTACGACCTTTAGTTGTTGTTGTAGTTACCTGACCTATCAGAGTAGTAGGACCTGCTTGTCCTCCAGTCATACCATATGTTGTATTATTAATACAAATAGTTGTAACTTTTTCACCTCTTGTCATAGCATGGATTGTTTCACCTATACCGATACTGGCTAAATCCCCATCACCTTGATATGTGAATACTACTTTATCAGGTTTCGAACGCTTAACGCCTGTAGCTACAGCTAATGAACGACCGTGTGGAGCTTCTACAATATCAACATTGAAAAAATCATATGAAAAAACACTACATCCGACAGATGCTATACCAATTGTTTTTTCTCTTACTCCAAGCTCATCAAGAACTTCAGCCACAAGTTTTACCGCAACTCCGTGGTCACAACCGGGGCAAAAAGTTATTCTAAAATCATCCCTTATTGAATCGGGCTTTTTATATACAAGCTGTTCCATATTTTTTCTCTACTATCTTTTTATATGCTATTTCTATTTGTTCATAAATTTCTTCAACAGTCATCATCATACCCGCAGGTCTTCCAAAAAATTCAACAGGAATACTTGCAACACCAGCAATACTTGCTTTTATATCTTGAAGCATTTGACCGCAGTTAAGCTCAATATCTAAAATACCATCTACCTTTTGTGCTATTTCAGCAACAATTTTCTCAGGGAACGGATTTAACATAATAGGTCTGAATAAACCAACTTTTAAACCTTTTTTTCTTGCCATTTTTACTGCAGCCTTTGCAATTCTTGCTATACTTCCGAATGCCGTTATTACAAGTTTTGCACCATCTATTTCATATTTTTCGAACAAATTTTCACTTTCTAGAATTTGATTATATTTTTCAAAAATCTTAACAACACGTTTTCTTAAAGTTTCTTGTTCACGCTCAATAGAAGCAATATATCTTGGCTCTCTATCTTTAGCACCATCTAATGCCCAAGAAGATTGATCAATTTCTTCATACGGATATTCACCAACAACAGCAGGCTCCATCATTTGCCCCAACATTCCGTCTGCTAACAAGCAAACAGGTGTTCTGTATTTTTGAGATACATAAAAACATTTATATGTTAAATCAACACATTCTTGAACACTACTTGGAGCAAAAGTAACAATTTTATAATCTCCGTTACCGCCGCCTTTTGTAGCTTGATAATAATCACCTTGAGAAGGATAAATATATCCTAAACCCGGTCCGCCTCTCATAACACTGACAAGTACACAAGGAATTTCATCACCTGCAATAAAAGATAAACCCTCCTGCATTAATGCAACAGCACAAGAAGATGATGATGTCATTGCTTTAACACCTGTTGAACCCGCACCTAAAACCATATTTATTGCGGCAACTTCACTTTCTGCAGCTACATATGCTCTACCTAATTCAGGCATCCTACTACTTAAATACTCACCTATTTCACTTTGAGGTGTTATTGGATACCCAAAATAACTTTGACACCCTGCTTGAATTGCTGCTTGAGCAATAGCATAATTACCTTTTAAAAGCTCTTTTTCTTTTTTCATCTGTACACCTTTTCAATCGCAATATCAGGACAAACCCTTGCACACATAGCACAGCCTATACATGTTTTATCAGGATTTACCTTTATTGGGTAATACCCCAAAGCATTAACACTTTTGTCTACCTCTAAGACCTTATTAGGACAAGCATCAACACATAAATAACAAGCTTTGCATTTATCTCTGTTTAAAACAATTCTTCCCATACTTACAAATCCATTTATATGTTCTTATATATATGTTACTACCGATATATTAATAAAGCAATTAATATTTAACTTGGTAAAATTAAGTGATTTTGCTCGCCATTAATCTTTGTGATATTATTATATAGTTGAGAGGGAGATTTTGAATTTGTGCCTAAGAAAAAGTGTATTGAAATAGTTTTAGATGTTGAAACAACAGGTTTAGACCATACTAAAGAAAAAATGGTAGAATTTGCCGCTATAAGATTAGAAAACGGCAAAATGAAAGATAAATTTGAAACATTAATTAATCCGGAGCAACATATTAGGAAATCAAGTATTGCTGTTCACGGTATTACTGAAGATGATGTTAAAGATGCACCAACTGAAGCTGAAGTTATGCCTATGATTTTAGATTTTATTGCTGATTATCCTATTGTTGCTCATAATGCTATTTTTGATTACTCTTTTATAAATGAAGCAAGTATAAGAACAACTGGAAAACCAATTTCTAACCCAAGAATTGATTCACAAATGATGTTTAAGGAAGTATATCCTGATATTGAATCTTGTGGCTTAGAGAGTCTAATGAATAAATTCAATGTTGAGTTTTCCACACGCCATAGAGCAATGGCTGATACTGAAGGGCTTGCTAAAGCATATCCTGAACTTAAAAAACTTTATGAAAAAAAATATGCTTGGCAAATTCAACAGCTTGATAACGTTGACTATCTGTTTGAAAGATACCTTAGAATTCAACAGGCTGTTCAAACTATGCAATCTGAAATGCAGGATCTAAAATCAATTTTCAGATTATATTTTGAAAAAGGCGGGGAAAGTATTCATTCTCCTAATGGGGAAACACTTATATATCAATCTAAACAATCTTATACGTATGATTTTGTTGAAATTAAAGATGTCTTAGATGAAATTGGTGCATTACCTAAAGCAGTTAAACTAAATAATAATTTTGTAGACAGATTAATTGCATCAGGAAGTATAAGCAAAGAAAACAGAGAAAAATTAGCAGCTGCACGACAAATGCTTTCTGAAACAAGAAATATTCATATAATTAAATCAGACAGAAAACCTGAACACGTATAGCAATAAATGAATATAAAATTCTATAAAATAATAGGCTATTTAATACTGATTATTGGTGCAATATCAATGTTATTGCCTTTTATTTATATGTTTAGCTTATCATTTATGACTGACAAACAAATTTTTTCGAATAATATTAGTTTTTTTCCTAATCCTATTACATTTGAAAACTATAAATATGTAATAAAAAATGTAGATATTTTTAAATATTTTTTTAATAGCATGTTTGTTGCAATTGCAACGACAATTGGACAGGTGATAATTTCTGCTCTGGCAGGTTATGCTTTCGCTCGTTTTGAGTTTAAACACAAAGAAATATTATTTATTTTAATACTTGTCTCGATGATGATACCACCACAAGTAAACATTGTACCTTTATTTTTTATTATGAAACAATTCCATTGGATCGATACATATTGGGCACTAATAGTTCCCGGATTATTTGGCGGATTCGGGGTGTTTATGATGCGCCAATGGTTTAAATCAATGCCTGATGATATGGAAGCTTCTGCAAAAATAGACGGATGTAATACATTTCAAGTATTCTACAAGATAGCACTTCCTTTAGCACTTCCTGCTTTAATGACTTTAGCTATCTTCACTTTTATTACAACTTGGAACAGCTTTATGTGGCCTTTAATTGTTACTAATTCAGACTCTATGAGAACATTGCCTTTAGCACTTGCTAACTTTAAAGGAAGTTTTAGAGAAATTACAGACTGGGGAGCTCTTTGTGCTTTCTCTGTCATATGCTGCATTCCTGTAATTGGAGTATTTTTGCTTGGAAGAAAATATTTTATAAACGATATATTAAATGGTGGAATAAAAGAATAAAAATTATAAAGATTATATAAAGGCAGTATTTATATGTGCTAAACTATTTATATAGTTGGTAGTAAGTTTATAGGAGAAAATTATGATACCTATTTTGGATTCAAAAAGACAATATGCAAAAATCGGCAAAGAAATTGAAAAAGAAGTTCTTGAAGTACTAGCTTCTGGTTCATATATTTTAGGCAAACACAATAAGGCATTCCAAGAAGAATTTGCAAATTATGTAGGTTCTAAATTTTCCCTTGGTCTAAATTCAGGAACAGATGCTCTTCATTTAGCTTTAAGAGCATTAAATATCGGTAGAGGCGACGAAGTTATAACAACAGCATTCACCTTTGTTGCTACAGCTAGTGCAATAGGTTTAGCTGGTGCTACTCCTGTTTTTGTTGATATTAATCCTGATACATTCAATATTGATGCAGATAAAATTGAAGCTGCAATTACTCCAAAAACTAAAGCAATTATTCCTGTTCACTTATACGGACAACCTGCTGAAATGGATAAGATTATGGATATTGCAAAAAGACATAATCTAAAAGTTGTTGAAGACTGCTGCCAAGCTATCGGTGCTGAATATAAAGGTCAAAAAGTTGGTACATTTGGTGATTTTGGTTGCTTCAGCTTCTATCCTACCAAAAACCTTGGCGGTATGGGTGATGGCGGTATGATTACTTGTAATGATCAAGCTTTATTTGATAGAGTTGTTGCTTTAAGAAATCATGGTGGTGCTGTTAGATATTATCACGATGAACTTGGTGTTAACTCAAGATTAGATGAAATCCAAGCTGCTATTTTAAGAGTTAAATTAAATTATATTGACGAATGGAATAAAGCAAGAAGAGAAAATGCTTACAGATATAATGAATTATTTGCAAAATATCCTGAAATCCTAACCCCGAAAGAAGTTCACGATTCATATTGTGTTTACCATCAATATACAATCAGAATTGAAAATCGTGATGAAGTTCATAAACTTCTTCAAGAAAACGGTGTTGGCGCTATGATTTATTATCCTGTTCCTTTACACTTGCAAAAATTACACAAAGATTTAGGATATAAAGAAGGCGATTTACCTCTAACTGAAAAAGATACTAAACTTGTTATGTCACTTCCTATGTTTGCAGAATTAACTGCCGAAGAACAAAAAACAGTTGTTGAAACTGTTGTTAAATGTTTGAATATGACTAAACAAAAAGTTTAATATAATATTTAATAAAGAAAAAGACCTATATCTCATAGGTCTTTTTTTTATTAAATAAATTATTTTTTTGAGACGCAAGCCAAAATAGCATCCATTAAACGAGGAACTTGAATAATTTGTATATCAAAATTATCCGGAAGTTTTTTTGTAAGTTTTGGAATAATTGCTTTTTTAAATCCTAACTTTTGAGCTTCATAAATACGTTTTTCAATATTCGATACATTTCTTATTTCGCCCGATAAACTTATTTCACCAATTATTACACAATCAGAATCTACTACAACATCCCTATAGCAAGTTGCAACAGCCAATGCTATACCTAAATCAGCCGCAGGTTCATCTATTTCTATACCGCCTATAACATTTACATATACATCATGCTTAGAAAGATTTAAACCTATTCTTTTCTCTAAAACTGCTATAATTTGAAGAAGTCTGTTATATTCAACACCTGTTGAAACTCTTCTTGGGGAAGGATATGATGTTGTTCCAACTAATGCTTGAACTTCTACCAATAATGCTCTTGTACCTTCTAATGTTGCTATTATTACACTTCCAGGGGTCGTATTTTCATTTCGTTCTTTCATAAAAAGTTCACTTGGATTCTTAACTTCCTCCAAGCCATTTTCTACCATATTGAATACACCTATCTCATTTGTGGAACCAAAACGATTTTTTATTGAACGCAATAATCTTTGTGATTTATATTTATCACCTTCAAAATATATAACCGTATCAACCATATGTTCAAGTATTTTAGGTCCTGCTATATTACCGTCTTTTGTTACATGCCCGATTACAATTACCGTAATATTTTTATTCTTTGCTATATCCATTAATATATTTGTACATTCTCGAATTTGAGAAACACTTCCCGATGAACTTGTAATATTATATGTATATATTGATTGAATTGAATCTATAACTAATATATCAGGCTTTAAAATATCAATTTGATTAACAATATTCTCTAAATTAGTTTGTGAATATACATAAAGATTATCAGTATTAACATCTAATCTTTGAGCTCTTAGTTTAACCTGAGAACCTGATTCTTCGGCACAAATATATAAAAGCTTTTTGCCTTGTTTACATATATTACCGGATGTTTGAAGAATAAGAGTAGATTTACCAATTCCAGGATCTCCTGCCAGTAAAACCAAAGAACCTTGTACTAAACCTCCTCCCAATACTCGGTCTAATTCTTCAAAACCTGTAGGTAATTTAATACTTTCAGTTATTTCTATCTCATTAATTAAACATACAGGACTCTCATCAACAATGACACTTTGTGAAATATTAGATGATTTAACCTCAACTTCTTCCGTTAAAGTTCCCCAACTGCCGCAATCAGGACATTTACCTATATATTTAAGTGTTTCATATCCGCAATTTTGACATACCCATTTAGTTTTCACTTTTGCCATTATCCAGTTTCTCTTTTCGTTGTTCTCGTAAGTTTTCTTTACTGTCTATTATATGTACATTTTTTATTAATGCATTCGAAATTAATAATAGAAAAGGATTTACTCCGGAGCTTGTATTCATACAAACCTGTATTTGTGACTTTTCATTCTTTTCCTTATTAAAAGACTCTTTTTTAGAAAGTTCAAAATTTATATTTATACTATATTTTTTACTTTCTTCTTTCATTAAAACAACAAAATCATTTTGAGGAAATGTATCTGAAGAAATTAATTCTATCTTTATCCCATCTTGTTGTGTTTTATATATATCAGCCTGCAAATTACCATAATTTTCGGTAGCTATAAGAACGGTAATAAAATCATCACTAATTGCACCTGAATCTAACGTTTTACCTGCTATTTCAAGTTTAAATGCATTCGGATCAGTTAAAGGAAGCCAAGGAAGATACATTAACATTGTAGTTCTTATTGTTTGAACATCAGACGTACTTGAAGCTGCTACAAATGAAATCAACTTGGTTAATTGCCCTAATTGTTCATCTTTAAGACTTATACCAAGTTCGTTATACTGCGCAAGCATTTGATACAAATTAGTCATTGCTTGCTTAGAATTATTTTGAAGCAAAGATGATAACTGACTTGTATTAAGTGAAGATGCTAATAACAATAATGCTATTTTTTGATTAGATTCATTTGGATTTATAGCTAATTGAGTTAAAAGTTGTTCAAAATTTTTGGGAAACTGCAATAAATCCTTAAGCATATTCATAGTCTGCTGTTGATTTAAAACACTCAATTCTGCAATTGTTTTACTTAATTGTGCCGTTGTTTGCGGTAAAAAAGGCTGTGCTATATATGGTGTATTTACCTGTTGATTTTGGTTTTGAACAACTTGAGATGTATTTGGAACATTATTTTGTGCAACTCTATTAAAGTTGTTCATAAAGTTATTTGAAAATTGATTCCAATTTATATTTGACATATCTATAAAGTAACATATTGTTTTATAAAAATAAATCTATATACTTTTTACTGAAATTTTATAGATAATCAAATATTTTATTAATCACCTTGAAGTGCTCTTTCCTTTAATACACTTAAGTATCCTTTAATTTTACCCAGATTATTCTCATTACCTAAATAATCCAGAATATCTTGCTTAGATCCTCTGAGAATATTCATATAATATATAGGTTCATCTTTACTTAATTGATAACTTGCTCTTAAAACTTTTAATTCAGGAGCCTCTTTATCGTAGCCTGCCTTTACTGAAACATAATATATATCTTCAGTTTGAGGATCAGTATATTTTACACTTACAGGATCAAATTCATTGATATTATTACCATCTTGAGGAACTTCTTGTCTTGCTTTTTTATATAAATTTTCAACAAGCTCCTTTTTGAAATCCTTATTTGGTTCAGTTTCAGAATTTCTTTTATAATTTATTGTATTTAATCCATTTAGATTATTATCTATATTCATTTATTCATTCTCCTTCGACTTTTTTATCTGCTGATGTAATTCTTCTAAACCTTCTTTACTTATTTGATAAAGTTCTTCTTCAGTAAATAATTCTTTTAAAAGAGGATAATCTTCATAAATATTGGGTTCTTCTGATTTTGCTCCAAATTCACTAACTCTTGAAGCTTTATATACAGCACTAAAATATTCATTATACTCTTCCATTGCTGTTCTTCCATCAGCATCCTTTTGTGTTAAAGTTTGGAGTTTATTTATAACTTGCCTTACTGAATCATATTCTGCTCCAAGAACAGTAGATTTATTGCTTTTGATATCATAAACTATGTGTTCTATTTCTGCAAGCTCGTCCAATTTTGCAGCCCTAAATTGTAATTCTTCCAATTGATTATATTTGTTCACAAGATTAAACTGTGCAGCTGTATATCCGCTTTGTTTTTCTTCCGTCTCAACAATAAGAGATTGATAGAATTTAACACCTGATTCTATATCATAAAGATATTCTATTTCTGAACCATCCTTACGCGTCTCTTTCATTATTTTATATTTACTTTGAGGATTATCAATCGTTTCTATCATTTTCTGATACCAATTATTATATGCATTTTCAATTTGAGTCAATTGACTTTGTGATAAATATGGTACACTATTTTCACCATAATAATTATGAACTTCAGTGATTTTTATTTTCCCTGATTCTATGGCTTTTGATAAACCGTCAACAAAAATCTGGGTTTGAGCATCACTTAATTCTTGCCACCCTTTATTTTTAACCGCTTCAAATTTTACTAATAATTCATCAGAAATTCCATCTGTTTGACCGGATAAATATTTAGTAAATAAAACTCTGTCTGATTGTTCAGGAATTTCTGTTTTTATTATTTCACTAGTTTCAAATGCATCAGGGGATATTGTATCAGTTGGATTTAATACCAATCTTGTTCCTTGCGCATCACCAATCAATGGTTTAGCATCTTGTGCACTTGTAGGTAAATCACTACCTAACTTTAACATTTTATTTTTAAGTTTACTATATACAGAATCATTCCCTTTTGCTCTACCTGTTATAATACCCAAACCATCTGATTTGGAATGATATATTCCATTTTTATCTTTTACAAATTCACCATCCGGTTTTACTCCGAGTAAATCATATATTTCTAACATAGTATCTACTGTATAAGTGCCGGAAGAATATTCTTCAGATATTTCTTTTGCATAAACTTTTAACCTGGTTACTGTTTCTCCTTCATTTAAAATATCTATTGCAATATTTAATCTATTCAAATTAACATCTTCAGGTTTTAATTTTCCAAGCGATTTAAGAACTGTTTTGGCGTCTTCTGTTCCTAAACTTGAAAGATAGCTTTTTGCATCTTCAACATTATTAAATTTTGATACTACTATATCCGATAAACCATTAATTTTAGGCATATTTGCTGCGGTTTTTACTTCCGTGTCTACAATTCTTACTTGTTCTATAAAACTAGCAAAATCAGTATCTGTCATTTCCATTCCGGTTGAACGAAGATAATCTCTTGCTCCTTCTATATCACCGCTTAAAATTTTTTCTTGTGCTATCCTGATTATACTTTGCTCATAATTCGTTGATTCGGATCTAATTATTTTAGAAACGAAATCAATACAATTTGGGAAAAGTTCATTTATTCTGTTTTGAAATTTATTATTTGTTACTTTTCCACTTGTTACATAAGAAACCATTTGTGCAAATAATTCTTTTCTCGCAATGACATCATTAAATGCAAAAGTATTATTTTGACCTATTTGTACTCCCAAATAATATCCAAAATCAGGATCATCTAATAACTTTTGAAAAGTTTCCCCTGCATTCCTTCCTGCCTGTTCATCTATTTCCATCATTCTTATGATATCTGAAGTTATTGCAGCATCAAAGTCCTTACTAAATGATGGCATATCAATAAATCTTCCAAAATTTTCACCATCAATTAAACTAATAAAATCTTGTCTTTCTAATCCTAATTTCGTTCCATTATTATAATCATAGGCATGACCTAATTCGTGAGGCAAAGATTCAACTGTATCTTGAGGTATTTTATTTATACTAACATTTCCATTGTTATATCTTTCACTAAAAATTATTTTCCCTGAACCTGAAACTTTAGTATATTTGGGATAATTAAATATATCTTTCTCTATTATACCATTAGATGATATAACTGGCTTTTTCCCATGTCGATATTGTGCATGCGATGCATTTGGAAATAATAAAAGATCATCATATATTTCTATTGGAATCTGATTAGCAACAATATTTTTTAAAAGAACATCATCACACTCCGATAATTTATTTATAAATCTATTAATATAATCATCGGATACCCCTTGAACTGTTTTGCTGTATATGAATGTCTGTTTTAATACAGAATTTACTAAAGCATACTTTTGAGGATTAGAACCCTTCATACTTCTTAGAGATTCTTGTACTTCCGGATTTATTCTTGCCGCAACAGTAGTTTTTAAAGACGGAGAATTAAAAATATCAAAATTTGTCAATTCACGTCCATATAAATTTCTTAACTGCGATATATATTGAGGATTAAGTTTAATTTCAGAAATATATCCATTGGGCAATACCAACTTATACATACCACATTTGTTTCCTTCTGAAAAAGTAATAGGATAAATCTGGTATACTTTACCATTATTTAAAACTATATCTTGTCTTGCTACATATTTTCTTCCATTTTCTGTTGATATTATTTTTAAATTAACATCTTTATTATTAACCCTAACTTTTACATCTGCATCTCCGTTATTTTGTATATCAATACCTTTATTTCCATATATATCATCTATTAAAATCCCAGTTTCATCAAATTTAACTCCTGATAGATCTGATTCGAAATTATTAACCGAATCACCTTTAAAGCTTCTCAACGAATTAACCTGTTCTACAAAACCATCAAAATCAGTATCTGTCATTTCCATTCCGGTTGAACGAAGATAATCTCTTGCCCCTTCTATATCACCGCTTAAAATTTTTCCTTGTGCTGTACCTATTACTCCTTGTTGATAGACACCAACTTTGGATGAAGCTAAACCTGTTAAAATTCCGATTAATTGGTTTTTTCCTTCACCTAATAATCTATCCATTGACCAATAATCATCAGCATCCATAAATTGTCCTGTTGTTATAAGTGACTGAGCTTGAGCTATAGTATAATCAGCACCTAAAGATAATGCTGCATCTGCTGCAGTTTCAGCAGCTTGCCCCAATATATATGAACCAATTTTCCCCATTCCTGCACTGGCTGCTTTATTTGTTACTACACTATTCAAACCATTTGTTAATTTGCCTATTCCACGACCTGCCATATATGAAACAGCTTCGACTCCTGTTTCTAAAGCAATATCACCTAATTCTTCTTTTGTTAATCCATCTGAGTCTGTTGAATTATCTACTAAATCCATTGCATTATCTATAAACATACCGCTTAATGATATGTATTTACCAGCTGTCATTAATGCCATTCCAGCTGGTGCAGCTGGTGGAAATACAAATGAAATAACAGCTCCGGCTACTATGCATGTCATACCAACAGCCGATATCGCAAATGATAATTTATCTGCAAATGAATTTTGATCATCTGAATATTTTTCTACTAAATCTTGTATACCTGTACTTCTACCATATGTTTCCATTTGACATAAAGCATATTCTTTTGAAATATCTTCTATACTTTTTCCTGTCGCTTTCTCAAATTTATCTATATAATTTTCATCATATTGACATCCTATCATTACTGCAGAATATATTTGAGAAACTTCCATATATTTATCTATTTTTTCTTGGGAATATGTTGTTCCGGTATAATATTCATATGCTTCTTCAAAAGTCATATTACTTTCACCATTCATTGCAGATGTTAAACCATCTATCATAGCTTCTTGTTCCGCTATTAAAGATTCAACATCTTCATTTGTTATTCCAAGTCCTGTCAATTCTTTTAATAAATTATATCCGTCAGATACTACTCCATCTGATTCTTCTTGGGTATTAAATGTACTTTTTATTGATTCCAAATTGGCACTCATAGATTCTAAGACATATTCTTGATATTCTTCTTCTGTCTCGAATCCAATTTCTTGTGACAAAATATAATCCGCATAGTCACTTACACTTATGCTTGTCCCATCTTCAAGTATTATTTCTGACTCAGATTCAATTCCAAGTATTACTTCTTTATCTATATCAATATAATTATTATTTTCGATTACGGTATCATTTTTATTTGTTTTAACATTTTCTATATCGGTTTCTTCTATACTTAAAGAATTACTTCCATCTCCTGTATCTAATGTTGTTATAAAAGAATTAGTTGAAATAAGATTATCATTTCCTCTTCCAGTTTTAACTTCTTCTGTTTCACTATCATTCAATATAACTGTATCTTCGCCATTATCTAATATTCCAAACAAAAAATTACTGCTTGTATCTACATTTGAAACCGTTGAATCAGAAACTGAAATATAATCATTGCCACTTCCTGAATTAATATTACCTATTAAAGAATTATCAATTGTTATAGAATCTGTTCCTTTATCCGTACTTAAATTTTCTACAGAAGAATTATATATTTTGATATTATCATTACCTTTTCCGGTATCTATATTTGCTATCTCCGAATCATATATTGTTATATTTGCATCTTTTGAACTGCTGTTTATTTCTGCACCTTTAGCACCAACAACTATAACTTCACCAGTTTCTTTATTTTCATATATTTTTATATCTGTTGTGTCTGAAACCGTTATATCTACACCATTTGATGTTTTATAAGTGTATGTTCCGGTTTCCCATAAAAATCCTAAAGCTCTATCTGTTTGTGCTTCTACAGATTGCCATTTCTCATCTAATTCAGATTCATTAAATGTATTTATTTTATCTTCTGTTTTACTATCTTCTTCCTCATTTATAAATTCTTCTAGAGATAAATTTTCTTTATCTCCGTCAGTTTGAGCAATATTTGATATTACTTGTTGTAATTCGTCTATTGAATCTATTTCATAATTTTCAGCTATATTTTCTACAAATTTATCTATATTTGCATTTGTTTCACCTTCTTCAAGTGAATTTTCAAATAGCATAAACAACTCTTCTTCCGTTATTTCTTTGTTTTTATTGGAAAAGAGTTGTTGTATTTCTTTGAATCCATTTAATTTTATTGATTCTTTATTCAAAGATCAATTTCCTATACTTACTTATTTTTTTCACTATATTTTTTCGGATTTTATATCATTAAACTTTAATTTATAATAAGTTTATATATGGAATATGACACAATCTTAACAATCATCTATCTTCATGATTTCAATTTCTACAAAAGTAGTATATAATTATAATAGAGATTAAAATAATCTTGGAAAATGTTCACTTTCTTAATGAAAGGCAAGAGATGTCATTCGGTATTAATGGTCCAGATAATATACCTGCTATTCAAAAATCACACCACACAAATGACGGAGGTGCCGGTAATTTAGGCTATTTTCAACAAGAAAGAAAAAAGAAAGAAGAAAAAGAAGAACAAGATGTTTTTGAATCTTCTTCTAAAAAAGCTGATGAAGATGATCCTTTAATGGTTGATTTGGATTCCATTGGAAGCAGAATAAAAAACTTTTGGAAAAGTTTAAATGAGAACTTTTCTGATAAAGAACAAAAAAATCCCGAAGATGAATAATCTTCGGGTTTATAGTATGTGTGTACGTTTCAAGATTTTATTTATTCAGTCTTAAAAACTAACTCATCGTTATTTACATCAATTTTTACTTTTGAATGAGGTTTTATATCTTGCTTCAATATCTTCTTAGATAAAGGGTTCTCAATTAACTGCATTATTGTTCTTTTTAAAGGACGAGCACCATAAACTGGGTTATATCCTTTTTGAGCTAAGAATTCTTTTGCTTCCTCTGTTAATTCAAGAGTAATATCTTGTTCAGACAATAATTTATGTAAATGAGCAGCTTGTATATCAACAATTTT
>CALUUL010000029.1 GCA_944323945.1 Candidatus Gastranaerophilales bacterium | reverse complement strand
GTTCGTGCATTTTTTAAAGATAGATTACAATATGTTGAATTTGAACGAGATATTTGGAAAAGGGCTTGCGAGTTGGCAAGTGAAACATTAAAGCAAGTAATGGGCAAACCATTATGGATAGGTGGAAATATTCCAACACCAGAAGTAAAAGATAGTGATTACTTCTACCAGCAAGCGAAAAAGGATGGTGATTCAATATGATAGTAGCTTTTATAATTATTATAACAGGACTTTTGTGGTTGTTTAAGACTATTGATTGTCTGGGAGTTCCATTATTTCTAATATTCCTTATATTACAATTGTGTGGTGTCATAACTTGGAGTTGGGTAATGGTTTGTTTACCACTAATAATATGGGCAGGCTCATTACTATTTACTTTTATTTGTATCGCAATACTTTCTTGGATATCGGTCGAAAATTAAAAGAACCTGATTTGGATTAGAAATCAAGAAATTGATGTCGGAAGGAGGATGAAATGTTAAGCGAAGAAGGGAAAAGAGTTAAGGAAGAACTTGAGAAGTTTAATCAAACGAAACGAAGATTAAAAAATCTACAAGAGGAACTGCTTTTGTGGAAGAATTTGAATGGGGCATTGAGGTCAGCATCGTTGGAAGAAAAAACGATGGGCGGGGAGAATGCTCCATATGCAGAGAAAAGGCTGATTAAAATTCAGGAGCTTGAAGAAATGATTTCGAAAACGATAGATGATGCGCTTGCGATGGAAGATAAGTTTTTGGAAGATATCGATAAACTTGATGTGCTTAGTCAAAATCTGCTTATGGAAAGATACATGACAGGTAAATCGTTAAAGAGAATAATTCGAGATTTTAATTACAGTGAACGCAATATTTTTTATCTTTACAATAAAGCCTATGAAGATTTGGCTCAAAAAGATAAAACTTTGCATTAAATTGCAGTATTTTCTATGTTACAATAATATCGTGGATAAGTGGGTATGAAACTCCTCCTTTTAAAAATTTAACATAAATTTCTTATCCACTATGAGATGTAAGACCTAAGACTGACGAGTTTTAGGCAAGAGATGAGCAGGAATCGGTGCGTAACACTGACTGCGAACGAAAGACATATCGGAATGGTATGTCTTTTTTTATCGGTTTAATTGGTGCAAATCCAAACGAATCGAATTAATAGGAGTTTATATGCAGAACGAAAACTTTATTAAAACATTTTTTGAAAAGTATGAAGATTTAGAGAAAAGGGGTGTGTTTATGAGAAGAGAACTTAAATGTTTAAGATGTGGGTGTCCAATGACTGTTGGAAAGCATTTAAAGGCAAAATACACTTGTCCAGCGTGCCAGAAAGAATACCTTATTCATAGTGATGGAAGATTGTCGATTGAAGGGCAAATATAGGAGCGAGATATGGTAAAGAATTTTGATTTAACACAAAAAGATGATAATTCATTCGAGAACAAGTTGACTATCTATGTCTATCAAGGCGAGACTATAAACTTAACATTCTCTAATTTAGATTTTTCGTATTCAAAGGCAAATGTGAGAGTGAATAACATCTTTGTTGGTGTCACAACAAACAGCCAACTTGGCATACACTCTTCAAAGTTAAAAACAGGGCTTAATGACTTAAAGGTAGATTTTTTAAACGCCTCAAACGAGATTGTTAAAACATTAAGTTATCAATTTGTGGTTAGCCCTGCAAGTCTATCAAAAAGCATAGATGAAGAATTTGCATCGTTGTTTACAGAGATAGAATTGCTTAAAAATAGAGTTTTACAGTTAGAGAGTTGGCGACAGGAAATTGACAACGAAAGGAGTGGATACTGATGAAGAGTTTTATCAACAAATGTATTAAGGCTTACGACATTATTTTGAATGTTGTTTTTGTTATATTGCTACTTTGGACAGCGTTTGTTATTTGCTACTACACGCTTCCAGAACAAACAAGCGAGATTATAGCAAAGGCGCTTAGTTATAGCGACAATCCAGAACTTGCAACAACCTTTATGAATTATTTAAACGGATTTACTATAGGCGCAGGCTTTCCATTGTGGTTCAGTCAAAAGGCAATGGTAAGTAGATACATTAACAACAGCGAGAACAAATATTCGCAAAAGTCAACGCAAGAGATACTTGCTGAGAACTTAGAACTTGCAGAAATTCAAATCGAATTCCAAAAAGCAGAAGCACTTAGGTTTAAAGATAGCCCTACAATGCCAGCAAAGGCGAGATTGCAATACAAAACATTTTTATCGAAATTAGAAGATAGAGCCAAAGTTGTTGCAAGTCTAAAAGAAAAGGCAGAACAGCCGACAAAGAAAAGGGTTAAGAAAGTTAAAGTAAAAGTCGAGCAAATCAAAGACAAATTAGATAGTTTAGTGTAGGGGGAGTATGAAAAGAGATAAACAAATAAGGCTTATTTCTCTGGCACTTGCGCTAACGATTGCTGTTGTTTGCACGATAATGATTCTAGGTATTCAAATAAACTTTAATCAAGATGATGAAGGCTTAAAGATAACGGTACCTGTTGTGACTGTTGGACTTGTGGCAATATTATTCATTTACAAGTTTTTTCACAAGCAGAGCAAAACAAGTATGGTGCTAAAACACTTAGACTCAAAGGGCAAGAAATATAGCCCATATTTAACAATTGCCTTCACATACTTTGACTACATGCTTTGGTGTGGAATTTTAAGTTGTCTATGTGGCATCGTGAGTGGGATATTGGAGAGTGTATATCAAAAAGTGGTGTTTGAGACAATCTTAAACTGGTCATATGGAATGAGCCGTATGGCCATAGTTTTTGCCGTGTATGTGTTGTGCCTCATAATTTACACCATAGGTAATATGTTTGCCTATAAATATCAAAAAGTCGAACAAGAAAGTGGAGCGGAGAATGAAAGGACTTAAAGGATATATAAAACTTCTATCCGGAATTTTAGTCTTTGTTGCTTTTTTACTTTTAAATTTAATCACAGTCAATTTTGCACCACAAGACTTTTTAAGCGTGTTTTTAAATAGTGGTCTTATGATGGTCTGCTGGGTAATGATTCGAGATGCTTTCGCCGAACAAGGTCTTATTTCCGGGCAGAAGGACAGTGAAGTAAAAGCGACAAAAAAAGAGCATCTTATAACATCGAATGAGATTTCAACATACAAAGAAGATTTCAATATTTGGTGCGAAAGAAAAAATGCGGATAGACTTAAACAAAAGCGAATAGCCATTCTTAGTGGAAGTTCACTTGTTTATAATAATTATTTCGACGAGAATGGGAATTACATGGATGTTGATGTTCCACAGCAAGAGGCATCAGAGAATAAGAAAGTCAATAAGATAAATCGCAAGAGATATAAAAAAGACTGTAGACTACTAAATAAAGCACGATTTGCCTTTGTTGCGCCATATGAAGTTGAAGAGATTTGCGCAAAGGAAGATATAACTTCCAAAAAGAAATTGTTTGGTGTTTCCATAAAGCATTGGAAAAACATAAAACTTGTTTCAAGCGTTGTGATGTCTTTATTGATATCTTTAATGCTATCTTTTGTGAGCGCAGATGGGCGAACGATAAGTCAAGCCGAGATTATGATACTTGTGTTTGAACTCTTTATCATGGCAGCGTCTGCCTTTTCTTTTTACTTTTCAGCACTTAATTTTATATGCAGTGATTGGCGAGAAGGCTTAATTAAGAAAACAAGAATAATGGAAGAATTTTACCGAAATGTAGTTGGAACGATAACTTATGAAAATGATATTGAAAAAGAAGATGGCTCAATTGTTGTTGGCAAAAAGATATTTAAAAAGCGAGATGACTATATACCACTTTCTAGGAACAAAGAAAGTCACAAAGTGGACAAGGCTATGGAAGTGGTTAAGAAAGAATGTTCTCAACAAACAAATGATACTGTGGGTGTTAATAGCGGAGTTAATATTTTGGTCTCCTGTGATTATAACGGCAATTTTAGCACTGATTATCAACCCATGGTTTTGGACAGTGACAACGGCGATATTAGTATTCTGGGCGGGACCATTCACTCCAGCAGTGCCACTTCAGATAGCACTAGCACTGGCGCTCAAGAAGATATACGAGAGCCTAAGGAAGAGGAGGCGAAAGCAGAATGAATAGCGAGAATTTAAAAACACCAAGCACGGAAGAAGCACGAGAAAGGGGAAAGAAAGGCGGAATTGCCAGTGGGAAAGCGAGAGCAGAGAAGAAGAGACTAAAGGAAGCGGTTGAAAGCATTCTTGCAATGAAATATGATAGTGAGACGGGCAAGAAGTTAACAGGATATGAAATGGTGGCAACAGCACTATTTGGAAGAGCAAAAGAAGGTGATGTATCCGCTTTTAATTCTATTCGAGACCTTATTGGTGAAAAGCCTACCGACAAAATCAATGCAACAATAAACAATACCGAAAATCAAGAGTTATTAAAGAGATATTTGGAGGAGATAAAACATGGCAAGAGTTACAGACAAGAGGCGGAAGATTGAGCGAAAATATAGCAAACTCATTGATAAACTTATCGAAGAATATAAAGACAAGACAATGGGCGAGTTGTGGGCAAAATTTGAAGAATTAAAAATCCAAATGAAAAACGATTTTGACAAGGCAGGGATAATACTTGAAGATAACTGATATTATCTGGACTGACAAGATGCGAGCAGTTATGAATGATGATGCTCAGATTTTAATTCTTACTGGTGCGACAGGTTGCTCAAAAACATTAGTTGCTGGGCAAAAGTTTGTTGACTGGATATTAAACGCTCCAGCAGATGAAACTCAGTTTTATCTTATCTTTAAGGACATGGGAACAGGTGCAAGAAATATTATTGATAACAAAGATAGTTTTTATAATTTATTCGATTTTAGCCGAGAGGAAGCGGTCATGTCTCCAAAAGGTGGATTACAATTCACTTTTCACGGATTATATGGTGATAAAAATGTTTATATTGTTGGTGCTGATAATAAAAATGCTTGGAGTAAAATTTTAGGTTCTAATCCAGATGGCTTGTGGCTTGAAGAGTTATCAGTTCTTCACATAGACTGCATTAGAGAGGCTTTTGGGCGTGCATTTTCGAGAAAGTGTAAACTTATTGCCACTACTAATGGTGGCTTACCAACACAGGAGTTTTACACTGAATTTGTTAATCACGCAAAAGTGATGTTTAAAGATACTGTTCCATCAATAGAACTTGCGGACATGGTTGAAGATAAGCTATATATGCACTACTACCATTTTAACCTAGAAGATGATGCGCCACATTTAACAGATATAGAAAGAGAACGATTGAAAGAGTTATATCCTAAAAACTCTTTTTATTATTACTCAAAAATACTTGGTTGTCGCGGATTTGTTGAAGGTGCGGCGTATGCAAGCCTTATGGACAAATATATCCATTTAAGGTCATTTGATGACATCATACTTGATAATCTGCAAGAGATAGTATTAAGTGTCGATGTAGGCTCAAATAGGCATATAGATGACACAAGCAAAGCATCTACGGTAGCAACATTGACAGGGTTTTCGAAAGGATATCAGAGAGTGATTGTGCTTGATTGTTGGTTAATGCCAGCCATTTCACATGATGCCATAATTGAAGAATGTGAAAAGAAGATGGAATGGTGGTGGGTTAATTACATGTATAAATTCACAAAGGTCATTATAGATAGCGCGGAAAGTATTTTAATCAACACCTGGACTGAGAAAAATAAGTTTCCAACAATTACTATTAAGGGAGCAGTTAAGCACACAGCAACCGGAATGAATTTGGTTTCGCGATGTGAATTAAAACAGCAACTATTAGTCCAAGAAAGGTTGCTTTGGAGCGATAGAGTGTTAAACTCATACAACGCACACACTAGGATTTTGTTAGATGAAGATGGAAAAGAACTTGACCTAGGTGTGCAAGATAATGATATATCGGACAGCCTAACATATGGACTAACAGAAAATTGGAATTATCTTGTTAGACAAGAAAGGAGAAATATAAGGTGGCAAGCGTAAGGATAATCAAAGGGAAAATACGAAATATAGTAGATGAGGCGTTATTTGAAAAGGTGTATAAACCGAATGGTTGGTGCTTAGATGAACAACAAGAAGAAATACCAAATGAAATTCCAGAATCAATTCAAACGATTACACAATTAAAAAATTATCAAAAAATGACAAATAAATCACAAAAACACTTTAATGACAAGTTGTTTTATAGCGATATTAAGGAGTAGAGATGTCGAGATATAGTTTTAGACTTAAAAATAGAGAGATATTAGACAATATCCGTTCGCCATATATTTATGAATTTAACTTAGCTAGGAATTTAGCGTTACTTAGTAATGACCCCGCAGTGATTAGATATTTTTATCAAATTGATGCGCCTAAGTTCGTGAAAGACCAGTGGCTACAAATGGAAATTACCGATAAATTTTTAGCGCAATATCGACCAGGACAAGCATTTGCATATTTTGGTATTTGTCCTATGATAGTGCAGGCAAAAGTAAATCTTCTTGCTTCAACTGGCTTTGAATGCCAAAGCGATGACAAAGAGATAGATGAGGTATTAAACAAAGTCAAAGATGAAGCTAAACTTGAACAAAAATTTGCCGAAGGTGTTTATTGGGAGAGCGGTATAGGCGATTTTGCTTACAGACTTTCATATAATCCAAAAATCAGTAAAGAGCCTATTATAACCTTAATTGAGCCACAACATCTAGAAGTAAATTATTCTGATGGGAAGGTTAAATCATATGTGATTAAAGAAGTTGCAAGCGATGACTCTCAATACGAACTGCATGAGATTTGGTATAGAAACACAGATAATAAAATCGTAGTGGAATATAAGTTTTACTTCGATGGCAAATATGTTGCTCCAAATGATTTATCTTTGATAAAAGAGTGTGCACTTCATTTTGATAGTTCATTAGATTTAACTCCAAAGGTTTTGCCATTTGATGATTTTATGGTCATTTTCAAGAAAAATGCAAACGCAAATCAGTTATATCATGGTGAGCGTGGAGTGCCAGATATACAAGGACTAGATACGATTGAAGATGCGCTCACTGAGACTGCCAGCGACCTCATAGATGCTATTCGTAAGGGTGGTGTTAGAGAATATGTAAGTGACGACCTTATTCCGCAAGATGAAAAAGGAAACGATTTAAGGTTAGACCATTTCAATAAAACGGTCATAGTGACTAGAAGCAGTGCAAACCCTGCAAATCCACAAACTCTTTGGAATGTGGTGCATGGGCAAATCAATTGGCAAGCATACACTGAAACCATGCAAACGCTTATTTCAACTGCGATAAATAAGGCTGGGCTTTCTCCAACAACGCTAGGCTTAACAGGACTTGAAAGCATAAATAGTTCAGCGGAAAGCCAGGAGGCAAGAGAAAGAACGAGTCTTAGAAGAAGAGAACTTGATTTGAAAGAATGGGCGCTAACTTTAAAAGAATTGCTCAATAAATATTTGCAAATGCGAGACTACATAGCGTGTAGAAGTATACTGGATTACTCAGACTTAATCAAAATTCACTTTAATGACTATGTAACTCCAACAGTTGAGAATATAACCGATGTTCTTGCAAGACAAGTGCAAGCGGGCGTTAAGAGTCAAAAGCATGCTATTAAAGACTTGAATGATGGCTACGAAGATGAAGATGCTGAAAACGAATTAGTTGATATCATGGCAGAAAAAGGACAGCCAGTTCTAGACGGCGACCAAACTGCTTTAGATATGGAGAATAACACTCCTAAAAATGTTAAATTAGAGAATAGCGACTCGTTACAAAAGGCTAATTCCGAGAATAGCGACTCGAAATAAAGGCTAAATAACTTAAAAAGGAAGGTAAAAAATGGTTAATGAATTTAAGAGAGAACTTTCGAGAATTTCAGGAGTTGATTTTTTCAATCCGAAGTATAGAGATGTTTTCAAGCGATATTTTCAAGATGATGACAAAGAAGATGAGTTAAGTGCTGAGGAAGAGAGGCTTAATGAGGTTGTTGGCGAGGACAATAATATCAAAGCCGAGACTGAAAACGAGCAATCTACCACAAGTGCAGAAGCTGAAACCGAAGAGAAGATTGAAGATGAGCAAACTGAGAACAGCGACAGCAATACTGATGAGGAGCAAAAAGAAAATTCCGAACCAGTCGAGGAAGAAAAAACTAACACCGAAAATGTAGAAAATTCCGAACCTGTGGTTGAATCAACTCTTGCTGAGCCAAGCCAAGACCTAATTGATGCAAAAGTGGAATTAGAACTTGTTAAGGCAGGTGTGCGAGAGGATAGACTTGAACCAGCAAAAAGACTTGTTGAACCAGAAGTTCATAGTCTTGAAGATTTGGATAAAGTTAAAGTACTCATCAAGCAATTTCCTGAATGGCTAAAAGATAGTGCAGTAAACACAAAACCTTTTGGTATGCCTGTGGGCGAAGGAAACAGCGATTTAACCGAGGAAGAGAAAAGACTTAAAGCAATGGGCATTGACCCAAGAAATTAAAACTTAGAGCAGGACTTTAAGAACGGGCGACCGTTCTTTTTTATTGCTTAAATTTTTGAAAAGGAGATATAAAAATGGCTTATACAGAAACATTACCAAGTTCATTTAGATTTAACACCAACGAAACAGTTGATGTTGTTTTTAGCAAACTTTTAGTTGCGAACTTGTTTAAAGACCAGACATTTAAGGCTGGTGTAACATTTACAGATAAATACAACGAAAGAGGCGGACAAATCTATGTTCGTAAACTCGGTAAAACCGCAGTGACAGTGAAAGACGCTACCTCTGCTGGTGGCATGGACCTTACACATACCGAGACAAAAGACACGCTTGTGCTAATTCAAAAGAAAGATGTTATTTCTCGTTCAGAGAAATGCTATGACTTAGTTGAATCTCTTAGAGCAAGCGGAAAGAGTATTGATAAGGTAAGCGAAGTTATCGAGGAATTTAAAGAGGGTTGTCAAATACTTTGGATGAGTTATCTCATTGCAACCCCTGCAGCATCTAATGCTGTTGGAATGGGCGGAGCAACTCGTTCAGCAAGCACAACCGCAGATACCACACTTGCTTCTCTTACTTCATCTATCCTTGCCGATAGAAAACAAATAAGATCAAAAGGCGGACAAGCAGATGTTCTTATTATCAATCCAGATATGGAAAATCTTTTCCTTGCTTCTGCATTAACACCGGGCAATGCATTTATTCCAGAAACTAACGAAGAAATGCTCAAAACTGGTAAAATTGGCAGACTTTATGGCATGAGTGTATACTCTTCTAACCTTATCGGTGGAGATAATACTGGCGATGCAGCTAATTGTGAATATATCATCTATGATCATGATACCTTTGCTCTTGCATGTGATATTACAGGTCTTAGAATGGTTAATGCAATCGATTTCTTCGGTTCATACGCACAAATCGAAGGACTTTGCGGTGGTGGTGTTGCAAATCCAGACCTAGCTATTGCAAAAGTTGTTGCTTCTGATGACGAAGAAACGGCTTAATAACGATAAAACACTTCTCTAACTAGAGGAGTGTTCTTGTGAGAATTATGGATAGTTCGAGTTCAATTCTCGAAGTTCTCAAATATAGGAGTTTTAATGAAAAAAGAAAATAGAAATCAAGTTGTGGAGGTTGTGTTTCCTAGTAGCAATAAAACTTACTCGTATATTGGAAGCGGAAATCTAAGAGTAGGACAACAAATCAACAATGCACCAGTCAATCACTACATCTCAAAAAAGCCCTATACAGCGCCAGTTCAAGTGGTTGCTACTCATAGTGTTGAGGGTGCAGAAGTTGGCGACAAAATAGGCGTTACAAACGGAAAGGTGCACACGATAGGCGTTGGGCTTAAATACTTGCCAGGAGCGAGAGAACAACAGATTGACAACGAAATAAATATCGGCGGAGAAACAATGAAAGTTTCTGATTATATGTCAACCTTTCAAAGTCAGCCGAGACAAAGGTTGTTAAGTCAAAACACACAAAACAACTTAACGCAAGCAAGAAATAGATTATTAGGGAGATAAATATGAATTGGGAAGAAAGCAAGCATCCTCGTGATAACGATGGTAAATTCACTGATAAAGGCAGTGGAACACCAGCAGAGAGAAAAAGATTGGAAGAAATGGGGATACACATTCCAAAAGCAAAACGGATAGAATTGTCGAAACAAGAGTATGCCGAATTATGTAGTGCCATAAGAACAAAGTTTGCTAATAAAATACCAAAATTTGGCGGAATGCTTTACAAAAATAGTTATTATAGGTATAATTATAGCAAACAGAAAGAATTGATTGTATGTGTTGGTAAAATAAAGATTGAGGGTAACGAGGATATAATTAAATATTTGGAGGGATTAAATGACAAACATTGAAAAACAATTAATAGATGAACTTATAGCGCATGATATAGATAAGGATAGTTGTGGTTATATTGCTATTAGACTACGACAATTAAATAAATGTTCAGAGATGCTTGTATGGTTAAAAAAATATAGTGATGCAAATCAAGAAGAAATTTTTGAATATTTAGATTTATTAGAAGAAAAACTTGGTTGATAATTGCAGTAATTTAATTACTGCTTTTTTGTTTTAAAGGAGAAAATATGAAAAAAGCAGATGTTCCGTTCTACAATGACCCGGAAGATTTTATTAATGGAGACAATAAGTTTCCGTGCGACACGCAGTATATGGTCTATAATCCACTCTTGCATAGATATTATTTGACACCGGCAGGGTTGATGTATTATGGCATAGATGCAGAAAGGCAATATGCAACAACAAATCCTAATAAGGTGCAAGAACTCATTCAAAAGACAAGTAAAAAGGTGTATGACTATATTCAATACAAGGCTGGGCGAAAGTGTTATCAAGTGCAAATGTATAGAATTGCAACTGCACCAAAGACAATCTATCCAGACCAATACTATATGCGTAAACAATTTGAAGAGGCATTGGCAGAACAAGCAAGGAAG
Source organism: Candidatus Gastranaerophilales bacterium (assembly GCA_944323945.1). The sequence goes on along the minus strand of CALUUL010000029.1, from coordinate 10,907 downwards.
ATTATTGAAAGTGGTGATAGTGCTAGATACTCTCGAACAAACTTCGAAAACGAGCAAGGAGAGGCAATAGTTAAGCCAGAGGACCAAATGCGAGACACAAGCGATATGGCGAAAGAAACAATACGAACACTGGAAACCTTGGGGCTTACTAGATGGTTCAAAGTTCCGGAATTTCTCTATCTTAACTTAGATGAGTTTTAATGGAGGCGGTTATGAGAAATTCAATAAGAGTTGAGAAAAGACTTCCGTTTGGTTTTCGTGGAGAGTGGGGAAGAGTTTATAAGCAGTATTTGGTTGATGAGAGCGAAAGTGATATAACTTACCAAAATCACAATTATGTTCAAATAGATAGCGATGTGCAGTTTAAGTCATTAAAAGATGGATTTTCGCGTATAGGAAAGCCGGAACCAAATGTTATGACACAAGAAGATTATAAGGTTATAGAGACAACAGATGCCTATTATGAAGATGAAATAAAAGATTTTAAGTGTGTGGTCAGTCCTAATGATATTGTCTTTGTCTTAGGCAAATTTTGGATTGTGGAAGCGGTTCATGAGATATGCAAATATACACCAATTAAACAATCGTTTTTCTATATTGAGATAAAGAAAATTTATGATTATGTTGTAAGGAGTTGATATGTTAAGAGTTGAAAGCGTAACATCGTTTATTGAAAAGGGCTTGAATGAAGTTAGCCAAGAAAAAGGAATAAATTTTAGATTTAAATTATTTGCCGAATTTGGGAAAAGTGTTGGGCATGGTGAAGTTGAAGGCGTTGTTAGGAGTTTAAAAGGAACGCCAACAAACATTAAAGATTATGAGGATATCGACTTTCCTTTCACTTGCACACTGATTGTTTCATCACAAATTTCCAATTATAGCATTATCAATGTTCGCACAATACTTGAAAAGTTTATCCAAGACAATAATGGCAAAGAAATGGCGATAGATGATGGTGTCGGAATATTCACCTTTACAATGCCAAGTGTTGGAGATTATAAGATAGATGGTGGCTATGGCGGAAATGTGCCAGTAAGATTTGATATAAATGTTAGATACACCACAAATTCGGTTACGGCAAGCAATAAGCATTGGTTTTTAAATAACATTGAAATACCATATTTGTCAGAGAGTGTGTTGATTGATAAAGATGGGATAACAAGAAAGATAAATGGCGAGAGTTATTCCAAAACGCAGTTGACAGGACAAGTTAAATCATATCGGTTTGTCTTTCCATATGATACTAGAAGTGAACTATGCACAATGTTGCAACAAGACATCTTAAACGGCGACTTTGAAAAGACTTATGAATTAAAATATTATGATGGAAAGGCATTCACAGAAGAGCAACCTTTTGTTAGCACTGTATCAATCTACAAAAACGCCGACACGAGTGCACATCAGACCAAAACATCAATGTTTAACATAACCTTCACAGATGTCGATAATGGGGCAGGAAGCGTCAAATATTACTTAGCGCTTTGTGATACTATCTTTGACAACAACTCGGAAAATACCCGCTTTTTTGAGGCTACAAGCACTAAAACAGCGCAACAAGTTCAAATCGAATATTGGGAGAGCAAAATTTCATGTGATTATGAGCAAATTAAAGCGCCAAATTTAAATTCAATCGATATAACTAGCCAGGTGTATAAGAATACCAATAACTATGAACTATTTGACCTTACAAACAAGAATTATGCCATAATTAAGGTTGAGCAAAACGGAACTCCGATAAGATATTACTACTACTTTGTTACAAATGCACAAATCGGTGCTCAAAATCAAGTTTTATTCGACCTAAAACTCGACACAATTCAAACTTACATCTTTAACGAAGATTTGGAGTTTAGCGATTGCCTAATAAATCGTGCTCATTTGAATAGGTTTAAAACATATGGTTCTTTTAATTTTGTTAGATTTAATAGTGATACAGATTCTCCACTCTTTGAAAGAGAAGAATTTTATAATGTTCCAAAAAGGCTTATTTCTCGCCAAAAATTAAGCCTAAATACAACTTTTTCAACTGGAGTTACTCCTAATGGTGACCCAACTAGTCCGATTGATGAGTGGCTTGATAATAATGTAGTTTGTTGGGCGTATGTATTTGTTGACCCCACACCAGATGAGGCTTATAGAATAAATATTGATTTGTATGCTACAGAAAATTACGCCACTGCTGAGTTTTTAACAGCTCAAAATTATAGAATAGGGGCTGATATTTATTCTATAGAATCTAATACCGATGGAACAAATTCAAGTTTGCCTTCTGAAATGATAACATTTTGTTTCCCAATTTATAAAACAGGAAAAATTTTAAGATTGAAAAGAGGTGATGAAGATTATTCGGTTGAACTAGGTTATAAGGCATATTCGTATTTTAAAAAATATAATAGTTCAGACTATATATTTACAGTTAAGTTATCTAATTTGCCACCATTTTCTAAACTTGGCAATGAAAATCATAGCATAGATTACACAATAGAGGATAATGGAGATTTAACATTACGTGATGTTTCATGGGGAGAAAATGAAGATTATGCTGTTAAATTTTTAAATTTGAATGCCTATACTATTTGTTATGACTCAAACAATTATGCTCTTGCAGAAGTTGATTGTCAACAACCTTATGTCGAATCAAAGGAAGTTATAGCAACTCCAAATTTTTCTTTTCAAATTTCTGAAATAATAGGAGCACAAAAAAATCCAAAATTTAATCCTAAACTACTTTTAGAAGATTTTTATACTTGCAAGATTACAGATGAAACAAGTAGTGGCTTTAATTATGATTTATTGAAGCTTGGGCAAAATAGAATTAAAGTTAAATATTATGAACCGCTTGTCACTTATACTACTAAAAATTTTATAACTATTTCAAATCTAGAAGATGATGGAGTATATATTCCAGAAACAAACTTTAATTTCACAGGTGCGGTAAACTCAAATGATTATAGTTTGATTTATGTTTCTGATTATTATAAACAAGTTTTAGCACAAAATAAAAACTTTTACGAACAACAAGATTGGGAGTTGGCGAAAGGTATCTTTGGTTCTTTAACAAATATAACCAATCCTGCTTCGTTACCATCATCATTATTTAACACGGGTGTGCAAAGCCTTCAAATAGGTTTAACAGTAGATAATATGAAAAGCGCACCAGGTTCTCTTAAAAACGCAAAAGGTAATGCTTATTTTAATTTAATTTCATCTTCGTTTGGTGTCTTTTTAGAAGAATATGATATGTTACCTAATGAAAAAGAAATAATTAACAACTATATGGATTTGTATGGATTTACTTATAATAAAGTAGATAACATAAAGAATATATGGAATATTAGAAAGTATCATAACTTTGTTCAAGCGAATATAGATGCAATAAATGGCGTTTCAATGAGCAACACTGCAAGAGCGGATATAAAACAAAGATTCCAGAACGGAATAAGGTTCTGGAATAGCGATAATATTCAATATAGTCTAGAAAATTACGAAAATTGGTTGGAAGATTAAATAAAATATTCAATATTATAATATGTTGTGTTTATTAAATGATGGCTTCCGTCTGTGTCAATTAATTCAAAACTATTTTCATTAATTGGCTTAATATATAAATAATTTATAGTCACATCGGAAACATCGAGTTTATAATACACTTCTGAATTATCAATATAGTCGATGTATTTATATTTTTCACTCGCTTGATAAATAGTGCTCTTATCGTTACCGACATCTCCATAAATTGTATAGGTTCCACTGCCTCGAAAATCTCCACGAAAATTAAAATCTTGTATATATTCATAATCTAAATTATCATATTCATCTTTTGTTATTTCCTGGTAATCAATAGATATTTTATATCTAGAATAAAGAGTTGTAGAGCCTGTTCCAGAAGAATATGTAACTCTATAAACCGCAGTATAACCTTGCTCTTCATAAGACTTATCGCCAGTGGAATTACAACCAGCGAAGATTAGTGCGCCAAATAGCAATATTCCACACAAAACAATCAAACTAATTCTTTTTACGCTTAAACTTTTCATAAACACCTCTTATGTAGATTATAGAATAAATAAAAAAATTTGTCTATAAAAATATAGAAAAATAGGTTAAAAATTTTACAAAAATAACAATAATTTTCTATGTATAGTATATTATATAATATATTAGTTTTCAAATTTTTTTGTAAAAAACTTGTCATTTTCCAACATAAAAGACTTGACAAATAAAGATAAATATAATATGATTTTAATAGAAAAGGTGGGAGGAGAAATATGCAAAAGGAAAAAGGTTATATTAATGCCATAGATTTGGCAAAGTATATAAATAATAAGTATAAAAAGAAATATAAAAGCGATATTTCAAGCATTAAATTGCAAAAATCACTTTATTTTTTATTTGCATACTGGGGTGGTTTTGTTAGAGAACTTCAAACTAAAAAGGGTGATGGTTTAATTGAAACAAAGGGTGCAGATTATAAACAATATCTTTTCGACAATAGAATTGAAGCTTGGATATATGGACCTGTTGTTACTGATGTTTATCACAATTTTGATGCAGTGAAAAAGTATGATAAAAAAGCAGAGGAAGAAATTGATAAGTTACCAATAGAAGTAAAATCTTTTATTGATGATATGCTTGATGACATTTTTGAAGTAAGTGACTTTAAATTGGTAGACCTAAGTCATAGTGATAATTGTTGGAAGAAAAATTTTGTAGAAGAAGATAAGAGACATAATCGAGAGATTTTAAAAGAAGAAATCATAGATGAATATTCTAAACGAAAATTTGTTTAATAAAGCAACTACAAGTTTTCTGGCAAGAGCAAAAGGATATGATAAAAGAATAAAAAATATTAATGGGATTTTAATTGTAAATTACAATTCTAAAGATTTGCCGGAAGAATATTTTACAAATTTCTTATCTGAAACAGGAAATCAAAAAGAAAAAGATTTTTTAAATACATTAAAATTACTTATTAACTCAAATAAAAATATTTTAGATAAGGGATTTGAAATAGCAGAACTTCAAGATTATAAACCCAAAGCAACAAAAAGACTATTAAATATCATCAATAGTCATGAAGATACAAATATAGCAAGTATATCTGGAATAATTAAATGTAAGTATAAAAAAGAGACTGGTTGTCAAATATATTTATCGTATAATAGCGTTGATAATATTTACGAAATTATACTTATAGACCTATTCCATTTAGGTTTACCAGCGCCATTTAAAGTTAGGAAAGGAACCATATTAAATGGTGGGGAAAGAAAAAACTATGAAAAACATAGGAAGAATAAATATGATATGGTCAATATATTAAATCCATAACAATTTTAATACCTGCAGACGCAGGTATTTTTTATTTAAAAGGAGAGGATATGATAAAATCAAAAAACAAAATTAAGGTCATTTTAACCACATTTGGAACGATAGAGGTATTGGAACTGCCTTTGCAATTGCATAAGGATAGTTTTAATAATGCCATAATACAAGTTCTTATACCTATCACTGAAGATAGAACAGAAACATCTTTTGTGAAAATATATGGTAACACTGTTGATAGCACTGGTACGAAAGTGTGGAACAGTCAAACTTACAGCATCTATTACAAAACAAATGAGGTTATAGACAAGTTTGAATACGCAGTTTATGAAGATGTTTTCCCGGAAGAGTTTAGCACAATTAATGGCGATTTAAACTTAACCATTTCTTATGCCGATTTAAACGAAGGTGGCGAGGCGATTGATTTGATAACAAGTCAACCGCTTCATTTATTTGTAAACGGCGAAGGATATAACCAAAACGGTGTTCAAATTTCGCAGTATGATGCCACTGTTTCGAGAATAAATCTTTTGAGCGAGTTATCCGTTTTGAAACTTGATATAAGCAAAGATTTACCACTCGGCATTGTGTTTAATAAAGAGGGCTTTAAATCGCCTTTTTACAGGTTTTATACAAGCGACAATGAAAGTGCTAATCTAGACTATGTTTTGCCAATCAACAGTGATTCAACCGCATCTAAACAATGCTCTATTGTTGCAAATAGCATCGTGAAAGACACAGAGAGTCCAGAGGTTATAGGTTATCAAACTGAATTTGCTTTCTTTGAAGGTGGTGTTTGCCAAAGGACTAACAAATACAATATTTCACAAGGCAGTATTAGTAACTATGTCTTACTTGAAAGTGGCGAGTGGGAGATTGCAAATCAAGACTATATCACTTTGATAAAATCACAAGCCGACCAAAACTCGGAAGATATTGAAACGCTTTATAGATATTACAACACTGGCACGAACTATCTGGGCGAATATCCATCACAATTCACTTTGCCGACAGACAGCGAGTTGAACCAATATGTTCAAGCGAATTTTAACAGGGCGCCACAAAATGGTGATGAGTTGACCTTTGTTTTGCTTGTGGAAGATGGCACCGATGTTGTGTATATGATTAAATACAGCGAAGTTAAGGCTACTTGGACTGAAACGCCTTTACCTTCCGTAGAACCTGCCAAAAACGGCACAATGGGCATAATTCAAGGCACGGGCGAGGAAGAACTAACTGACACTAGAAAAGTGCTTGTAGATGTCGATAATGGCGAAATAGACGACATTTTACACGCAAACGAAAGTGGAACAAAAGAAAGTGTTTCAAACCACTTAAACCGCAATAGTCAAAATATAGCACAAAATATTTCTGATATTGAGGCAGAAACTGAAAGAGCAGAGTCTGCCGAAGAAACTCTCACGAACAACCTAAACGCCGAAATAAACCGTGCCACAACGGCCGAGAGCAATATAAATGAGGCTCTAAACTATGAAATCGCTAGAGCGACCAATGCTGAAAATGCACTTGAAACTAGCATTGAAAACGAGACAACAAGAGCAACTACTGCCGAGAGCTCAATTGCTGAAGACTTAGAAGATGAGATAAGTCGGGCGCAACAAGCGGAACAAACCAATGCAACTGCGATTGCAAACGAAACTGCAAGGGCTACTAATGTGGAAAATTCGCTTGATACGGATAAACTTGATAAAAGCAACATTAATGCAAATTATCTAAAAGACATTGTCTTTTCAGTGAACGGCGATAATGGAGTTGCGACTTTAACACTAAACAATCCAGTGACCGGACAAACGCAGAGTATTGAAATAACTGTTACTTCGCCAGCAAGTTCGACAAATACAGGACTTATGACCGCAGAGATGGTGCAGGCGCTAAATACCGCGATTGAAGATATTGAAAGTTTAAAATATATTGGCAAGCAGATTGCAAGTTTCCAAACTTACGCCGATGCCGAACTTTTTGATTTTTCCACGCTTTCAAATGTAAATGAAAACGATTACTTTATTGTCTATGAAGATGAGAGCAGAACTGAGCCATCTGAAAAAGACAAAACAACGAGATATGTATGCATTGATAATACGGCACCATTAACAATTGATAGCTTCCAATTCTCTGGTGTTGTAAACACAGTCCTTATTCAAGTAGCAACAGAGACCGAATTAGGTGGTGTATTAAGCACTAACACAAACGGATATATCTATGTTGAAAATACTGGTGCTATGAAACTTGTCGGGTATGATAATATAATTTCAAGTATAAATAACTTGACTAATGCCATCACAAACGAAACTACAAGAGCAACGGGTGCCGAAGAAGCATTAAGTCAGGCAATAACAACAGAGACCACAAGGGCACAACAAGCAGAACAAGAAAACGCTAACGCAATCTCGGCAGAAACAACACGAGCTCAACAGGCAGAGCAACAAAATGCAGGTGCAATCTCAGCAGAAACACAACGTGCACAACAAGCAGAACAGCAGAACGCTAGTGCAATAGAAACAAAGGTTGATAAAAGCATCATAGTGGCTGGGAAACCGCTTAGTGGAGATGTTTCTCTTGGAACACTGACAATTAAGCAAAATAACAATGATTTAGGTGTTTATAACGGCGAAACTGATAAAGAGATAAACATCAGTATACCAACTGCCACAAGTGATTTGACTAATAATGGCGATGGAACAAAAGTTAACGGTGAAAACGACCTATATGCAAAAGTTAGTCAAATTCCAACTAACAATAATCAACTCACAAATGGAGCAGGTTATGCTACTAATAATGAAGTAAATTCGGCAGTAAATACAAAAACAGCAGTTAATGTTAATGGTCAACATCAATCTGAAATTGACTTTGATAGTGATCCCCAAACGCAGATTGAAAGGAGAGTCTTAATAACCAAACAAGTTGGCGATTATACTGTATATATTAATAATAATGGTGATAGTATAAATTTGATATTGGGACAATTTGCTACAAGAGTAGCCGAAATAACACTAGATTCAAGCGGAATTTCTATTAACACAATTGGCGAAATAAAATTAAATGGTGGAGTTATTAGTTATAATACTGATACTTTTGAAATATAAGGAGGGAATATGAGTAATTTAAAAATAAACGGAAATCTAGAAGTTGCGGGTGGGGGATTTATTGATTCTAAAAGAATTGCAACCGAAGAAGATATTAATAGCATTGGAAAAACTGTCACTCAAATAGGTTATGCGCCAGATACCAATTCAATAACATTATCTCAACCTATTACAAATTTTAGATTTATTTGGCTTATAAATAACAGTTCGAGTTCATGGCGTAATCCTTTTTTCTTTCCTGCTCAATGGCTTAACTCTCATTATGGAGAAGAGTTAAGACTTGAATCGTGGGATGGTTCAAGGTATCGTTGTCAATTTAATAATGCGACAACATTTAAAATAAATGCTGAACATTATACTGGTGATGTATATATCTACGGCATTAATTAATAAAAGACTAATGGGAGAAGGACAAAATCTTCTCCCTATTTTTTTGACTCGATTAATTTTTTGTTGTATAATCTAAATTAAGGAGGCTATGCCTTGGAAACTAAGGAATTTAATATTGAAGAAGAATATGTAACAAAAGCAAAAAATTATTTTGGTTATCTACCAGAAGCACAAATTTATAAGTTCGAGTCTTGGGGAGAAGCGCGCAAAGTTGAGTGGATAAATGAAAGATTAAAAAAAGAAAACTTTACCAATGAAGGTGGTTGTTTTTTAAAACCTAATATTATAATTTTAATAGACAAAGAAGCTTATTATCATGAAATGGCTCATTTGGTTATAAAAGACAAGTTACAAGAATCTTTAAGTGATCATAATAATGAGATAGAAGTTTATTTGTTAAATAAATTTTTAGGGGAAGTATTTGCTGAATATAGCGCAACAAAAATTTTAGGGAAGAGTATGTTTATAAAAAATTATGCAATTACATTTATTTATTATATACATGCAAAAACTGATAAGGAAAAAAATTGTTTTAAATTAAAATTAACCGAAAATACACCATATGCAATAGGAGCATTATTAACTTTAGGTGGGCACAACATTCATAAAGGCTTGGAAGAAATTTTTACTATCGTTCATGACAACTTTGAATTTACTAATAGTTCAATAAATATAAGAAATATAGATATCTTATTAAAAATTTTAAAAAAAATTAATTATAAATAATAAAACTTTAATAACCAAAGTATTGCAAAATTTTAGTCACATTTTTAGTCACAAAATTTTAAAAACTGATAAAAATAATTGACTTTTAATGATTTATAATGTAAAATATAACAATATTTAGTGGATAATGACATATTTTGAACACTAGATTTTGTGTTTGTAATTCCCTATAACTCCCACCAAAAGAAAAAACTGCGCTTTTGCTCGTTTTCAAAACAAGTTTGAAAAGCATCGCCTTTTCGCTTGTTTTTTCTTTTCTGCGACCAAACGCAACTCGCACTGTGTTGGCGAGTTGGTCGCAACTTTTTTAAGTCTGGCTTCGCGAGCATGCATACCAAACTGCGCTTTTGCTCGTATTTAAAACAAGTCTGAAAAGCATCGCTTTTCGCTTGTTTTTTCTTTTTGACGACCAAACACAACTCGCACTTTTCAAGAGCCCCCGAAAAATGCTTGTCATTTTTTGGGAAAAGGAGCAAACAAGTGAGTGATAAGTGGTTTTTTTATAAAACCACGAAACGGAACGCTGTTTGTGACGCCGTCGCTACCTTTTTAGAGGATTGTAAAACTATATTTAATAAAATTTCAAAAAAGTGGAACTAAGTTAAAACTAAACTATATAAATGTAATTGTTAAATACAATCTCTTGCTTGTTTTTATCCTGAAATTGGAGTATAATATAGGCATGAATGAAAGACTAAGAGAGAAAATAAAGACTTTGCCGACAAATCCAGGCGTGTATATCATGCGTGATAAAAAGGGTGAGGTTATCTATGTAGGAAAGGCGAAAAATCTTAAAAATCGTGTTTCGCAGTATTTTCGCCATACTGAAAAGCCAGCAAAGGTACAGGCAATGGTGGACAATGTGGACATCTTTGACTATTTTATCACAGTGAGTGAGCTTGACGCATTGGCGCTTGAAAATAATTTAATTAAAAGGTATCAACCATTTTATAATATTCTTTTAAAAGACGGAAAAACATTTCCGTATATAAAGATTGATATGAAAGAGGAATTTCCGCGCCTTGAAATTGTTAGAAAGATTAAGAATGACGGAGCGAAATATTTTGGTCCATATATTGCTGGCATCGACCCGCGTGCGATTGTTAAGACAATTGCTTCTGCCTTCAAAATTCGCTCATGCACCAAAAAATTTACTTCTGAAAAACATTTAAAAAGAGAATGTTTAAATTATTCGCTTGGACTTTGTCTTGCTCCATGTACGGGCAGAGTGACAAAAGATGAATATATGGAAGAGCTTAAAAAAGTTATCAACTTTTTAAATGGCAACGATGAAGAAATTGAGAAAATACTGCTTGAAAAGATGATAACAGCGTCAAATAATGAAAATTTTGAGCGTGCGATAGA
>CALUUL010000028.1 GCA_944323945.1 Candidatus Gastranaerophilales bacterium | reverse complement strand
ACAAGTTTTTTTATTTCTTCATCATAAAAACTCATAACTTAAGTATAGTTCAAACGAAATTATATTTACAGGTTTATAATATTAAAATCTTCGCCGATTGATTCAAAATGCTTTTTCATTAGTTCTGTATGACAGCTGAAAAATAAAATCTGATTTGTTTTTGAAAATTCTTTAAGACATTTAATTGCATTTCTAGTTCTTGTAAAATCAAAATTTACAAAGGCATCATCTATAATTAACGGTAAATCAACTTTTCCGTTTGGCTTTAAAGTTATTTTATCTTTCGAATAATTTGATGCATAACCGAGTCTCAAAGCTAAATATAATTGTTCTTTAGTTCCTCGAGATAAATCTTGCCATTTTTTTGTAATTGTACCTTCATTATTTTGAATTTCCATCAGGTCTAAATTGATTTTTGAATATTTGCCATCGGTCAGTATTGAAAGATACTTTTGGGCATTCTTTAAATCAGGTTGAGTTTCATTAAAACTATTTTTCGCTTTTTCTATTAACGAAATTATTACCTTGTTTTTTATCAGTTCTTCAATTTTTTTTCGGTACTCATCTAAATATATATTTTTTTGAATTTTTAAATCATTTAACCCTTCAAAATTTTCAAGCTCTCGTTTCTTAAATTCAGCTTCTTTCTTAGTGTTTAGGATTTCTTTTTTATTATTTAGAAGTTCTTCCATCTGCATTTCAATATTTGTATTGTAATGTTCAGTATTATGAATATTACAATTTTGTTTTTCTTCATCAATTTTATTTATGTTATCTTGTAAATTATGAATTTCAGATAATAAAATATCTAACTGAGTTTTTATTCCCGAATTTTTTTCATTTTCTGCTTTTATTTTTCCAATATTATCTTCATATATTTCACTTATTGAAATATTTATTTCATTATTAATAATAAATGAATTGAATACATTTAATATTGAATTATTTTCATTTGAAAGCTCTTGAATTTCTTTGCTGATTGTATTTTTTTCTTTTATATCTTCTTTTAATACTTTTATTATCTCTACAACTTCAAGATATATTTTTTCATCTATTTTAAAGCTGTTTTCTTCTGATTGGATTAGATTTGTTGTTTGTCTCTTGATTTCATCAGTTTTTATTTTTATTTGATTTAATTTATTATTTATCTTTTCCAATTTTTCACTATTATATTCAAATTCGGATTGGCTTTTGTCCAGAATTTCTTCTATATTTATATTATTTTGAATTTTATTCCAAATTTCTTGTTTTAAACTATCAATCTTTACAGGAAGATATGAACTTTCTACATTATCAATTTCAAAATAATAGTCTTTGATTTTATCTTTTAGTGCAATTAATATATTATTTTTTTCTTCTTCATCTTTATTTATTTCATCATCTTTTCTATCTTTATAACTTGCAATTTTTATAGTAGCAAAACCGGTTGCTGATATAATTGACATCATTATTGCAAAAATTCCTGCGATTGGAACTTTTTGATAGAAACTAATAACTGCACTTAGAACAGTCATAATAAATAAAATAGTAAATAATATTAGTAAATTTCTGTTTGCATTAATGCCACTTGCATTAATTTTGGTATTTTTCTCCGTATTATTTATTTTTGATAGTAAAAAATTATAATGTTTAAGATTCTCATCGATAAAATTATATAGTTCTTTTAAATTTTTAAATTCTTCTTTTGATATAAGTTTTTCTTTTAATGGCGAAATATTATGTCGTAGCTTTAAAAGTATTTCTTCTATAGTTTCTTTATTTGTATTTAATATTATTAGTTCTTTATCTAATGTTTCTTTATCTGATAAATAATCTTTTATTTGCTTTATATTAGAATAGTTTAATTTAAAATTTAATATATCTGTTTCATCTATATTTAAGGCAAAATCAGCCTTTAAATAGTTCATATTTAGGTCTATTTTAGATTTCAACGCATCCAGTTTTACTTGATTTTTTGAGAGTACATTTAAATTAGATTCATATTTCCCTGCATTATGAAGGATAGAAAGATAAGTTTCTCTATCTTTAAAAAAATTCTCATTAAAGTTTAAATACAAACTGTTATAGTCTGATTGGGCAGTATTTAATTGTTTTTTTAGTTCTTCTTCTTTTATAGAAAGTTTTAGATACTCTTCATATTTATATATCTCATCAAGTTTTTCATTTGCTGTTTTTATTGCTTTAACAGCTTCATTATATAATGATTCCTTGTTAGAAAGTTCTTTTATTTGAGAGTCTATTTGAGAAATTTTATCAAGTATAGAATTTGTTTCTTTTGTTAATCTGCCATTATCTCCCAATATTTTTTTTGTTCCTGCTTTTACTTTCTCTATATAATCAGATAATTTTTCACCTGACGGATCTTTTATAATATCAATCAAGGTTGAAGTGTCTTTATTTTGAATGTTCATTAAATCATCTAAATTTATTGTAAAACCTTGTTCAAAATATCTTTGATTTATTGTTTTTTCAATAAATCCGTAATTAATCTCCGAATTATTTTCATCATATAATTTACATCTTTGATCTTGTGAACGATGGTCTTTTATATCTGTTCTATATTTTGAATGATTTTCATTATCAATAATGCTGAAATAAATTTTCCCCGTATCAATACCTTTGACTCTAAAAAAGCCTTCTTTAATAAATTTCATTAAAGAGCTTTTTCCAGCTTCGTTATTTCCGCAAATTAAATTTAGTCCTTCTGAAAAATTGTATTTAATACCAGTCTTGATATCTTTGTCACTTTTTTCTATTACTATATTTTCTATTATTAATTTGCTCATAGTCTAATCCTCTTTGCTTTCGGATTCAAATAAAAAGCTGCATAGGTTCAAACATTCTTCTTTTGACTTTTGTAATATATTTTGAGCAAATGAATTATAATCTTGCTGTATAAAATTACAAGAAGCTATAAGATTTCTATATTTTTCTTCTGTTTCTGAGTATATTTTCTGAATAATATCCTGATTTATAGCAGTATTATAAACTTTCCCTACGATACCTTCATCTTCTTTCAAAATATTTTCATCTATATTTGGTATTGTTTCATTTATTATCTGTGAAATATATATCTTGTTGTATGAATTTGTTTTTATTTTATCTGCTATAACATTAAACAATTCATTATTTAGTTCAGAATAAAACTTTGTATATCCTGTCAAATTTAGTCTTATAAGGAATAGTTCACATAAATTTTTATCCTTACTTGTTACTTGGTATAATTCTTCTTCAATTTTTGATATAACATCAGTAGTATCATTAATATAAGAAATATCAATATTTATATCTTCAAATCGAATTATATCCATCGGAATAAAATTGTTTTTTATTATTTTATTATTTTCTACTTTTATATATCTTATACCATGCGGACCGGTTTCCTTGGTATTTCTACCTTGAATAGTACCTGCATATTGAATAATATCATCATTTAAAGAAGGAACATGAATATGCCCTAAAGCCCAGTAGTCATATCCAAAACTTTTTAGTTCATTAATATTACAAGGTGCATATGGGCTTATTACTTCTGCATTCAAATCACAATGTAAAAGACCGATGTTAAAAGTATTACAATCTGTAATTTTGCTAAAATAATTTAACGGATTCTCGTTCATTTTTTCATCAGTAAAACTTAATGAATGCAGGCATGCAACTTTCTCACCATTTTTATTGTATAAATCGATATCTAAATATTTAGGAGTGTTGAGACCAATAATTTTTATTTTAGAATCAATATCATAATTAAAAGTATTTTTATTATATGAATTTACAGAATCGTGATTACCGCAAATTAAAAACACATTAATGTCAGCATCAGCAAGTTTCTTTAATCCTTCTTTCAGGATTAATTTTGAAGAAAAATCTTGTTCGTCTGAATCAAAAGTATCACCTGCAATAAAAACAAAATCAACATTTTTCATTATTGCGTATTCTATTGCATTGTTAAAAGCTTTTTCTACAGCCACTTTATATAGACTGTTAACTCTTTCATCATATGCGTACTTTGACAATCCCGAAAAAGGACGTCCCAAGTGAATATCAGAAATATGAACAAATGAAAAACTCATAACACCACAACTTTATATATATAAATGATAAAGACTATTTTCGCTTAAGTCAAATATCTTTTGATTTATTAATATCTTTATACTTATATTAAAGTTTTTTTTTACAGTGTCGATTATAAAAAGAAAGTAGGTAATAAGGAATTTTCTCGTGGAAATAAATGATTATTCAATAGACAATAGTTATAATCCAAAATCAATAAAAACGAAGTACGAAAAAGATGATATTGATTTAGATGATATAAGTATTCTTTATACAACAGAAAAAGTTGAACAAGATAGATCTACATTTGATAAAACATTTGATGAAGTGACTTTGGATAATTCAAAACAAGGAGAAAAATTTCTTTCAGGATTAAAAGAAAATAAAGATACTTTATGTAGTAAATTAGAACTTACTTCCGAACAATATGATAGTCTTGCTTGCGTAGCATTAGCTCTTGCAAGTCAAGAAACCGGTATGGGTGAAGAAAGTGGTTATGAATCTGAAAATAAAGGTCTTGGAAAGTTTTTTAGAGGAATAATGAAACAAATTGATGTATGGAGAGGCGGAGCCTCTGCTTCATCAGGATTAACCCAAATGAAAATCTATGATTTTTTAAATGGTGATAAGTTAACAGATGAACAAAAAGATATACTTAAAAGTTATGGAATTGAAGCTAACGGTATAGCTGATGATAATTTATATCAAAATCCTGATAAAGCAGCTATAGCTACTATGGTTGTTTTAACTTCTATATATGAAAATTATGATGATTATAAAGAAGTACTTTCGTTAGAACATCAAAAAATTGGTGAATCTATAGTAGAAAATCCAAGTAAACTAGAAGAAATTGAAGCAAGAGGAAATGAACTACTTGATAATATTTATGAAGTTTATAAAGATGCTTCAGATAGTCAAAGAATAGAAATTCGTGAAACATTCAAACAATGGTTTTTATCAACAAATGGTTCTAAAATTGGGGATAAAGGTGTTGATGATGAATATAATGAGGAAGTTCAATTAAATAAGTTAAATGAACTTTTAGAAAATAATTCCGCTGATTTTAAGTTGGAAGAGGATTCATTACATTTTATAAGATATGCCCTCACTGCTGAGGGACAA
Organism: Candidatus Gastranaerophilales bacterium; assembly: GCA_944323945.1. Next base: position 17,345 of record CALUUL010000028.1, on the reverse strand, counting down.
GAGATGAACCCTGCTGAATATTGTGCTTATGGTTGGAACAAAGGAACAGGTACTACTGGCATGCAACTTGACAGAATGCTTGCTGAAAAAATAGGAACAATTTTATACAATCCTGAAGACTTTGATTATGATCAATTTACAACAAATGTTGCTATGTTAGCTGATAAATATGCAGAGCAATCGGTAGGTTATGACGGTATTGAGGCAATAAATGATGCTTTTATTGATGAAACTACATAAAAAGAAAGCCTTTATAGAAATCTATAAAGGAGTGTTGTTGATGATAAATTATTTTTATATTATCATTTTGTAGTCTTATTGTCTATAAAAAATAAATGATTTCAAAGTTAATTTACAAAAATAGACCGCTTTTGTTTAATAAAAAGCGGTCTATTTCATCAGTATTAGTGATTATTATTTAATTGTTAATTTTTTTCTTGTTTCTTTTTCTGATGCACGTTTAGGAAGAACTATTTCAAGAATACCATTTTCTAATTGTGCTTCAGTTTTCTCTGTATCAATTTCTTCATTGAAATATACAGTTCTTGAAAATTCACCATATCTGAATTCGGATTTTTTATAAGATTTATCTTCTTCATTTTTTTCTTCTTTTTTATGAGCATTAATTGAAATGTAATTTTTATCGATATCAATATCTAAATCTTCTTTTTTAATACCTGGTAGTTCTGCTTTTACAACATAATTTTTACCTTTATCTTCCATTTCTATTGGCATCGATAATTTATCCATTTCTTCCCAATATGCAGCTTCAGGAAAATAGCTGTCAAAGTGTCTGTTTAATAAAGAACTAATTTCATCATTCACTGTTCTTATAAAATTGTCCGGTGTTTTTTTAACTAAGAATCTCATAATTTCTCTCCTTTCGATGTCTTACTTACTACATTTATATTATTTATCTGTTTTGCAAAAAAAACTTTATTTTTAACAAAAAAATAACATTTCATTTTAAAATAATAACAAAGTATAAAAATCTATAGGGATTTTTATACTTTATGTTTGCTATAAGAAAAGAGTTTAATTATTTAGTTATACCATTTATTAACTTAGGAACAATAAATGGTTGTATTATATTATCTTCTACCATTTTATTTCTGGTGTGTCCAGGTAGTTTTATTCCTAAAAGTCTTGCTCCTGCAGTAAAAAATCCTATTACACCACCCTTTGTAATATCTTCTTGGGCATCTTCAAGACTATAATCATTTTCTACATTATTTGTTGCTGCTTCTGTTACACCAAAGCAGAGGCGAGTAGTCGCACCTGTAATAACGCCAGCCAATATAGTAGCTCCAACTCCCCAGCCTAAAGGACCAGCTAATAAACAAACTCCTGCAACAATTATTGCTGTCGCACTATCAAGAACTATTTCTTTTGTTCTATCATTTTTCTTTTGATATTCTGCAAGCTTTTGCTTTGCTTCTTCCAATGTAATTTCGCCATTTTCTGCTTTTTTTATAACTTCATCAATTTCATTAGAACCTGAAACCCCAATATTTGATAAAAATGGAAAGGTATTTGCTATACTGTCTATAGCTTTACCAAATATACCTTGTTCTTCTTTATATGCTTCAAATTTTTCTCGGAGTTCTTCTTTTGAAGAAATATTGAGTATATCTATATCTTCAATCTCAGAATTTTCAGTATTTTTTTTCTCATTATTATTTTCTGTTTCTTTAAATATAGAGTTTTCAGTTTCTATAACATTTTCACTATTTTTTATACTCATATTTTTCGCAAAGTTCTGAACTGAATATTCAGCTTGATTTAAACTACAACAATTTAACACAAAACTAACCTTTTATTACCTACCCTAGTATATAAAAACATTTTTTGTTTTAAAATTGTCCTAATATGAATTTTTATTTTTTAAAATTTATACATTAAAACTGTTAATATGGCGGTAAAAAAACTAAACTTGAAGTGTTAATTTCAAATTATGCCAAGAATTAAAAGAAATACCTTGTTAAACTACATACCTGAAACATTTGATATAGAAGAAAATGTTAAAAAAGAGCGTATTTTTCAATATAACGAAAATCATATTAAAAATGGTGATATTGTTTATTTGATGACAAGGGAATTAAGGTTAAAAGATAATTTTTCTCTTAATTTTGCTCTTCAAAAAGCAGTGGAATTAAATAAAAAACTAAAGATTATTCATTTACATCAAAAATTTGAGAATAAAAATAAACAGTTTTTTTATAATAATCAAATAAAAGAATTAAAAAAAAGTTTAGCAGAATATGATTTTAATATTGCAGATAGTATAAATAATCTTTCAATTGGTTTATTAATAATAGATTTTAATCCTATAGATAATAAAGATTATTTAAACAATATCTATTGCAAAATATTAGAAATAGATTCACATAACATAATTCCTTCTCGGTTTGTTTCTGATAAACAAGAATATAATGCTGCAACTTTTAGACGAAAAATCTATTTTAATATACGTAATTTTTTGAATGAATTACCCAAAATTAATTCTTTTAAAACACAAGCAGATATAGAACTTGAAAAATTTATAAACAATAAACTTGATTTCTATTCAGAATATAAAAATTTGCCGCAAAAAAATATGACTTCGAATTTATCAAAATATCTGAATCTTGGTTTTCTATCACCACAAAGAATCGCAATTGAAGTTATAAAATCTAACTCTTCTATAGAAAATAAGGAAAGTTTTCTTGAAGAACTAATAATAAGAAAAGAACTTTCTGATAACTATTGTCTATACTGTAAAAACTATAAATCTATGGAGTGTATACCAAATTGGGCAAAAGAAACACTAAAAAAACATGAAAATGATTATAGGGAATTTCTATATACTAAAAAAGAACTAGAAGAAGCAAAAACACATGATTATTTATGGAACTATTCTCAAAAACAGCTTATAGAAACAGGGAAAATTCATGGGTATTTAAGAATGTATTGGGCAAAAAAAATTCTTGAATGGACAAAGACAAATAAAGAAGCTTTAGAAATTGCTATATATTTGAATGATAAATATGCTTATGATGCACCATCATCAAATGGTTATACAAATATTTTATGGGCACTTGCAGGTTTACATGATAGAGCCTTCTCTGAACATCCGATTTTTGGAAAAATTAGAATTATGAACGGCAAAAATATTAAAATATAAAATTAATTCATTAAAAATAACTACTTGTACTATAATGAGTTTGAAACAAAAGTTATAAATGGATATGGAAATTTTAGAAAAATTAAAAAAATCGAAGTTCAGAAGTAAGTTCAAACTCAACGCAAAAGATATAGAATATATTAAAGAAAAAGGTTTGGATAAAATTCATTCGCACGCAATTGATTTTATAAGAGAAAGAATTTCGCCATGTTATATACCCAATGATGGAAAACAAACTCCAATGCGAGGTCATCCTGTTTTTATTGCTCAACATGCCACAGCTACCTGTTGTAGAGGTTGTATTGAACAATGGCATAAATATCCTAAAAATGTACAATTAAACACAAATCAACAAGAGTATCTTGTGTCAATAATTATGGAATGGATTAAAACTCAAATAATTTAATGGTTATAGTAAATGAAAACAAAAATGGAGATAATGTTCATAAAATAGAACTATGCTCCTGTGAAATCAAAGATTTCTACGTCGCCATCGTCCAGCTCCGTCCTGTCCGCCGAAACTCAACGTTTCGCCGTCACGGACTCACATCCGTATGCTTTTTCGTTTTCGCCTACTACGACGGAGTAAGGCTCAAACTTCAAAAGATTGGAGCGTAGGGGACTCGAACCCCTGACCCCAACACTGCCAGTGTTGTGCGCTACCAACTGCGCTAACGCCCCTTTACTTTTTTTATATCAAAAAACAAATTTTTTAGCAAAAAATTTGTTTTTATTTCTTCATATTTTAGACTATTTATAAAAAATTAATCTTTAACTTTCAGTTTAGGGGGTAAGTTTATTTACACAAAATTACTATAAATATTTTATAAAATAAATCTAAAAACTTCCCAAAGATAATTATCATTTAGAGGATTATATTTATTGGCATTACACTTTTTATGAAATTACCTTTGAAAAGTTTTCGTTTTCACTTTTATCTTTCTATAATTTTTTTTATCTAAAAACAACTAAAATTATACTTTTAAATCTATTTTGTTTTTTTGTTGATAGGAATTATAACTATTAACCATTTCAATTAGTGGAGTTCCTTCTTTAAAATTAAAAGTACCTTTTGGGGCTGATGTTTTTGTACCCCAAGCTGTACTAATACTACTTGCACTACCATCTTTATTAAATGTGTATAAAACCTCTTCATCAAATATTTTAGGGTCGTTATATAAAATAGAAGTAGAAGTGTCGTCTTTTTTTGTAACAGTTAGCATAGAGCTTTTAATTGGTGAAATATTACCAGATGGTGAAATCATGACAGGTGATAATGAAAAACTCATTTTATTTCCTTTCTTTTTATTCTATTTCTGTAAAAAATGTCAAAGTTTAGAATTGCTATTGTTTGGGTTAATAAGTCAATAAAATACTTGTGCAATATTAGAAAAAGCACCTTAATAAAACTTAATAAGAATATGTTTTGAGGTTATATTATTGGTTTCGTTTTGTCTTTTATTTTCTTGTAAGTTTTACACTTTTTATTTTTATTATAAAAATAAAAAGATAATCTTTGAGAAAAAGTATAAATTTTCAAAATAATGTTAACAATAAAAAAAAGAAGTCTCAATAACTTCTTTTTTTATGGTGGGCCATCCTGGACTCGAACCAGGGACCTTACGCTTATCAGGCGTACGCTCTAACCACCTGAGCTAATAGCCCTCAGCCTCTCTCTGTATCTTATATTTACACAAACATTTTTAAAAATCAAGCACTATTCTTCATTTAATGGTCTTAACAATATTATTGAATTTAAATTTAATTGCAAGAATTCATGAGTTTCTGCTTTCCTATTAGGAAATTCTCTATGGATTACTTCGCAATTTTTTATTGCTACAAACCTTTTTGCACCGTTTAATATATCAGAAAGAACTCTGTTTTTTCTTCCTGTTTTAGGCATAAATACATTGCCTTTTATTTGGTAATCTTTTGTTATTACAAGAACTCTTTCTGACCAGATCCCAGTAATAAAACTATTATTATCTTCTAAATTGTTATCTTCGTACATTTATTTGATGTCCTTTCTTATACCGAATATGACTGGAATAGAGGTAAGTATAAAGATAAAGCCAAGAAACATACAATTACCCCGATAAATATTAACAAAATAGGTTCAATTAATTTACCTAATGTATCAATGATTAAATCTAATTGTTGGTCAATATGTTGAACACTTTGTGTCATTAATTCACCTAAACGACCTGATTGTTCCCCTGTTGAAACCATAAATAATATCATTTTGGGAAATATATTTGCAGCTTTTAAAGACTCAGATAAATGTGCTCCTGCCTGCATTTTCTTTATTGAGACTTTTATTGCATCTTGCATTACTGAATTAGATAAAGTTGTTCTAGATAAATACAAACACTCAATAATTGGTATACCTGCATCATATGCAATTTGTAATACTGTTAAAAAGTTTGAAAAAGAAGCAGCTTTCATTAAATCAGATATTAATGGTACTTTTAAAACCAATTCATCAATCTTACGCTTTGAAGGCTCCCAACGTAATAAATACATTATAGAACCTATAATTGCAATTATACTTAATGGAATAACTGCCCATTTGTCTTTTAAAAATTCACCGGAAGTTATACAAAACTGAGTAATAGCTGGTAATTGTTTCCCTTGTTGATCAAACATATCTTTGAACGCAGGAAATACAAACATTAACATTACTAAAACTACAGCAATGGCAAGCAAAATAACAAAAATTGGATATGTTAATGCTGATATTACTTTACCTTTGATATCACCTTGCTTTTTCAATAATTCAATTAAACGTTCAAAAGTTTTATCAATTTCACCAGAGTCTTCACCTGCTTTTGCAAGCCCAATATATACTTGTCCGAATAAATTAGGATATTTAGAAATTGTATCAGATAATGTATATCCTGCTATAATTTGTTTCTTTATTTCTTGGGCAAGTAATCTTACTTGTCTTGATGCTGCATCTTTCTCTATAAATATTAAACTTTCAATAATCGGCAAACCGGCTTTATTTAATGTTAAAAAAGTTTGTGTGAAATCTATTTTCTCTTTTAATGATAATGATTGTAATGTGCCTGATTTCGCAGTATTATTATTTGATGTAAATTCTTTTATACTTATAAGCTTATAGCCCATATTTTTTACACGGACTTTTACTTCAACTTGAGATTTTGCATCAATTCTGCCTTTGACTTTTTCGCCATTCCATTTTTCTGCTTCATATTCATATCTGGTCATTAGCACTCATCCTTATTCTTTTACCGGTCCAAGCACACGAACAAACTCAGATATAGTTGTTCTTCCTTCTATGATATGTTTTAAACAAGCTTGTTGAAGGGTTTTCATACCGGCACCAACGGCTGCTTCTTCTATTTGGATATCATGTGCCCCTTGTGCAATTAATTTTTTTATTTCTTTTGTAATTGGCATAATTTCATATACACCAATACGTCCCGAATATCCTTCAAAATTACATTTATCGCAACCATTTGGTTTATATACAGGAGTTTTCATAAATTCTTGGATTTCTTTTTCTCCACCTGCAATTACCTGCTCTGCTTCCTCTCTTGTTGGGAAATATTGTGTCCTACAATGTGGACATAAATTTCTCACTAAACGTTGAGCTATTATACCAACTAAAGTTGAAGAAACAAGATAATCTTTTGCCCCCATATCGATTAATCTTGTAATAGTTGAAGCTGCAGAGTTAGTGTGCAAAGTAGATAATACCAAGTGACCTGTTAATGCTGCTGAAATTGCAGTTTCTAACGTTTCAATATCACGAATTTCACCAACTAGAATAACGTCAGGGTCTTGTCTTAAAATAGCACGCATACAAGATGCAAATGTTATCCCTGCTTTTGTATTAATTTGTGATTGATTTATACCATCAATTCTTATTTCTATAGGATCTTCAATTGTTGTTATATTTATCTTTTCATCATTAATCGCTTTTAATAAAGTATATAATGTTGTTGTTTTACCAGAACCTGTTGGTCCGGTTGTTAAGATAATACCGTTTGGAACACTTTCCATTTTCTTTATTAATTCAGTGTCTTCCTTTGAAGCACCAACAATAACCATTTCATCCTTTGATGATGCCATGGAAACTGCGGGAGCTAATATTCTTATAACCATCTTTTCTTGGTCTGCTACAGGAAGTGTATTAATACGAAAATCATAGTCCCTCTCTTTATATGTTATTGAGAATGAACCATCTTGTGGTCTTCTGTGTTCCGCAATATTCATTTTTGAAATTACTTTTAAACGAGTTAAGATAGCAGATTCCGTTTTAGCTGGAAGTCTTAATACTTCACGTAAAATACCATCTTTTCTATATCTTACTACATAACCATCTAAACGAGGTTCAATATGAATATCACTCGCTTTCATATCTATTCCATCAGAAATAATTTTATTTACAAATTTTACAACGATATTTGAATCATCTTTTAACTCTTTTTGTGCTTGTTCAAATAAGGTTTCTTCTCTGTCAAAAGCTAATGCTTGCTTTTCTATTTTCTTAATGATTTTACTTGTTGCTTTTTTATTTTCATTAAACAGATTTTGTGTACACATTGAAAACTCATAATGTGTAATAATTAATATACTTGGCTTCAAACCTGTTAGGAAAATAATATCATTTATAACTTTTTTATCATTCGGATTTACCATCCCAACAACAAGAACTTTGTCATCATAACTAATAGGAAGTACCTTATTCATTTTAATAAAATCTTCAGGTAACATTGATAACACTGAATCAGGAATTTTTAATTGCTCCGCTGTTACAGCTTCGTATCCTTGTTGTGCTGTTAATGCTTTTTTTAGTTCATCTAAAGTTATAACACCTTGTTGAACTAATATTGTTCCTAATGGGATATGTGTTCTTTTAGCTTCTACTAATGCATTAAAAATTTGTTCATTTGTTACTAATCCCATTTGAACAAGAACTTCACCAATTTTTTTGGAAAAATATTTGTCTCCATCGTGATGTTCTCCTGCATCTACTACCGCTTCTTCTTCAATTGCATCATCATTGTCATAATGCAGTTGTATTTCATTTGAAGAATTTTGCTCTACAGGTTCAACTGTTCCAGCTTGTTCAACATGGATATTTCCTATTACAAAATTTAAAATTATGGAAAAATCAGCATCGCTAACGCTTTTTATGTTGACTTTGTCTGTTCCTAGAATTTTATATATAATTGATGTAACTGAACTTTGGACAGTTGTAGAACGCACAAGTACATAAACATACCCTTTCGCTATACATATAGGTATATAAAATTTAGATTCCATATCTTTAATATCAAACTTTGATACTAAAGATAAATCAATTAATGGTTTTATTTTTTCTAAAATTGGACTAGTCATTTTTTAGTTCCTAAAGCTCAGCAACATCCTCTGTATCTTTTATTATTCTAGGTGTAATCATAAATAATAATTCTTCTTTTTTCATTTCTTTCTTTTGATTTCTGAAGAAAAATCCAATTACAGGAATATCACCAAGAATTGGAATCTTACTTACCTCATTTTGTTCTGATTCCTGTATCATTCCACCTAATAGCAATGTTTCTTCATCTTTGATTCTTATCCCTTTAAGATCAAGATTGTGTCTTTGAAGTAATGTAGCAGCTGTATATGGAACACCGCCATATGTATCAACTACTGGCATATATTCTGATGAATAATCAGGTTTGATATCTAATGATACATATCCATCTGGACTTATAAATGGAAGTACTTCTATCTTAATACCATTATCTTCACCTATTTCAAACGTTTTTTGAACAGAAGCATTACCAAATTCACCTGTACTAAAACTATTTAAAATCTGTACTGTTGTTGATTCAATATAATCTTGAGTTAAATCAATAATAGATTTCTTTCCATTTGTAATAACAATCTTTGGATTTGCTAACATCCTAGCTTTTTTATTTGATATTAAATATGAAATTTTTTGTGTTAAAGAATGTACATCTGAACCAGTACTTGGACCATGCCAAGCATATGCATTTGTACCAAATCCACTACTATCAAATGACATTGTTAAATGTTTGCCATTGTACATCCAAGTATTTTGGAAGTCTTTTGTACCTTCTTCATTTAATGCAATAATTGATATTTCTAAATATGCTTGCGGTTGTTTTCTGTCATTTTCAAGAATAAAGTCATTTACCATTTGAATTTGTTGTTCACTACCACCCATCATTGTGAGTGTACCTAACTCTGGTTGTACATACAATGTCATTGTTGGTTTTGCTTGGTAGGAGGATATGTTTCCTGTTGTTACGCCACTGTTTAAAACACAAGCTACTGTACCACCTCCTATTGCACCTTCTGGGGCAACATTAGCTGCTGCCTGTGTTTTTAAACTGGTTTTTAATTGCTCATTATATGTTCCCTTTGTTCCTGCGCTTTGAGTATTTCCGTCAAATGGAATTTGGAACAATGTTTCACATAGCATTTTTGCCATTTCAAATGGTGTCGTATGGTTTACTCTGTATGTTGTCATAACTGGTTTTTTATCAAATCGGTCTACTATCTTTTTTGCCATCTGATAATCATTTTCTGTACCGAAAATCAATAGCTCATTCTTTTCTGCATTTGTAGAAACAATAGGACCATATGATAGTCCCGGTGTATTTAATGAGAAAATATTGTTGTTCAAAAAGTGAGCAAGATATGCTGCATCAGCATACTTAACAGGTAATATATTAATGCTGTCTTTTGTTAAGTTTAGACTCTCGGCTTTAGAAGTAGAAACAACTAACATTGTTTTATCTTTGATGACGTATGTTAAATCTGTCATTTTCATGACTATTTTAAATGCATCTTCAAGCTTGACATCAACTAAATCTAATGTGACTGTTCCTGTTGCTGATTCATGGAAAACTATATTCAAACCTGCTTTGTCTGCAAACATTCTTAATACTTGTTGAACATCTGTATTCCTTAAACTCAAATTTATTAATTGACCATTATCATTGAAATTTACATTTCCTGATAAATTTATTTTATTTGGCGTATTGTATTCTGTTCTTACTGCAGGTTGACTCATGTCATACACAAGAGGAGCAGCTATCGCAACATTATATGCTAGCACTGACACACATCCTGTAACAATCAAAAGCTTTGATATGTTTTTTAACTTTTTTTCCATAATATATGTTTCTACTCCTCTAATTATTTTGATTTCTATATCTTCCAGCAAACTTGTTCTCAAGATTAGCAACAGCAGGACGTTTTTCTAAACTACCTTTAGTAAAAAGTTCTCCAACTGAGGCTACATAACTGTTGTTTTTATAACTGATTTGTACTTTATCTCTTGTTATGCCGTCTATTTTATATCCGGATATTGTATCTCCAATTTTTACAAACTGATCTAAACCATTTAAATTAATTATTGCAGATGGACTTTCTTCATCAAATAAAATACCAGATATTTGTGTTTGTAACAATCTCGTAAGATTTTCATCTGGGACAGATGCTACTGGTGGCTCTATTATTTCAAATTGAGTATCATTTATTGTTTCGTATGCTTCATTAAGTGAATTGTCAACTATCGGTGGTTTAAAAGGATTTTGTCTTGCCGCTTTGTTATAAACAACCATTATTGAATTATTATCTTCATTTGTTGTTAAATTCGAATTTTCTTGTCCTTCAAAAAGATCAGTTTCTGAAATACCATCTGTATTTGTTGCTTCTGTTACAGTTGCAACCTGTGCATTTTTTCCTTCTCCAGTTAATACATTTGTTTCGCCATTCTCATTAAAGTTAACACTCATCATGTCAGAGCTTTCTTCACCGGCTTCATTGAAAAAAGAGTTAGCAAGATCCGTATTGGCTTGTTGTTCGGAAAACATTTGCGTTGAAGGATCAACTTCTATCGTTTGATTCTGCGTATTGTTTATATTCTTTTTATCGCTATCCATAAATTTAGGAACAGCTATAAAAGCTCCGGCTCCAAGTAAAATTAAGAAAACTAATATAATTGGGAGGGGATTATTTTTCTTTTGTACAGGTTCTTCGTCGTCTTCATATTCTTCATATGTTTCGTCATAATCTTGATTTTCATCCTGCACAACATTATCTGAATATTCATCAACAGAATCTTTGTTTTCATAAGATTCTTCTGTATCTTGTTCTTCAGAATATTGTATATCTTCCCATTGATTTTCTTTATCTACCATATCTCTCACTCTTTATTACGAATATGTTTTCTATTATTTTACACTCATTAGCCAAAATGGGCAAATCCAAATTTAAGAATATATTTTTGTATATTAATATTATACACTCAGTAATAGTTTACGAGGTTTTGTCTAACTTTTCTTCAATCATTTACATGAATTTTTGTAAATATAAATATAACAAAGCAAAAGGCGGCACCCAGATTCGAACTGGGGGATAAAAGCTTTGCAGGCTTCTGCCTTACCACTTGGCCATGCCGCCAAAAAAAAGAAATAGCGGAAGACGGGACTCGGACCCGCGACATTCTGCTTGGAAGGCAGACGCTCTACCAACTGAGCTACTTCCGCATTTTAGAAGTTATCGCTTCAAATATATACTACATGAAAAATTTTTATTTCGCAACATTTAATTTTATATTATTTTTGTATTCCTATATGACAGATTTTAATGCTAAATAAAAAAGTATTAGTGCACCAAATATACTAATATACTTTTCTGAAATATTTTTTAATACACCGGCAATAAAAAATCCGCATAATGATAATATAAATGTTATTATACCTATTATGAAAGATGGTAACCATATTGTCACATCTGAAAACTTAATGGAAATGCCTGCCCCTAATGCATCTATACTTGTTGCAATTGCAAGTGATATCATGCACATTACAGAAATACACGAAACTTTATTATTTTCTTTATTAAATATAGCTTCTTTTATAAATTTTATGCCAAGTATGCAAAAAACAGTAAAAACTATCCATTTTGAATATTTCTGTAAATATATATATATCACTCCGGTAAGAAACCAACCCAAAATAGGCATCAACATCTGAAATATTCCAAATGAAGATGCTAAAAGCAATGCGTTTTTTAACCTTTTCGTATTTATTATTGTTCCGTAAGAAAAACTTACAATTAATGCATCTAATGCTAGTGCAACTGATAAAATAACTATCTCATATATATTCATAGTTTATTTATAACATAAAAAAAACCGCTTTTGTTATAAAGCGGTAAATAAGTGTTCTCTTTCCCTGTAAAAACTATACTGAAGCACTTTCTTGAGCAGCAGCTTCTTGTTCTGCTTTTAGCTTAGCTTGTGCTTTTTTTGATAACTTTTCAGTTTGTTTCTTTACGTAATTTAACTTGCCTTCATCTGTACAGTTATCAATTAAATACTTCACTGTTTGGGTTGGTTGTGCCCCTTTTTTTATCCAATCAAGAGCAGAAGCTTTATCTAACTGCATTTCTTTTGTTTTAGGATTATAGAAACCTAAATGTTCAATAGGTGCTGCTTCTCTCTTTGTTGTAGAATTCAAAACAACTATTCTGAAAACAGGGTTCTTCTTATATCCTAATCTTTTTAATCTAATTTTAACCATTTGGCTTACTCTCCATTTTACTGCTAATAACTATTCTGGGACTATTTTATATTAATGCCCCTTTGCAGCCGTCGAACTTGCAATTTGAAAGAGGATAACTGCTAAGTTCATTTCTATCAAAACATAAGCAAAATAAATAATCAAGTCATTTTGTTTTATTTTTGTAACTTTACTTAAAGAAATATAAAAGTTAATGTGTTATAATTCTTATATGATTTTTAGGGATTTATTAAAATGAATAATATAGAGTTTAATAAAAAAAATATAAAAATGTTTGTTTGTGATTTTGATGGTATATTTACTGATGGAAAGCTTACTGTATATTCTGATGGTAAAACCTCAAAAAATATTGATTATAAAGATATAATGGCAATTGCCAATTTATTAAAACAAGGTATTAAATTTGTTATTATCTCGGGAGAAAAATCTAAAGCAATAGATATATTGAAGGAAAAATTTTCATCTATTGATATTTTTCAGAATGAAAGAAATAAAATTCAAATTTTAAAATCTTTGCTAGAAAAATATAATATTAAACCTGAAAATACGGTTTATATGGGAGATGATATAAATGATATTGAATGTCTGAATTATGTTTTATTTCCTGTAACTGTTGAAAATGCACATATTCAAGTGAAAAAGGTTAGGAATATATATATAACACATAATAAAGGTGGTCAAGGTGCAGTAAGAGAGGTTGCTGATTATCTAATATGAAAAAATTTTTTCAACAAATTTATAATAAAATTAAAAAGTTTGATGAATATACAAACCAGTACCTCAAGATATCCAATAACATTGAAATACCTTCCTTGGCATACACAAATTGGGGTATGCATTTAGCTCATTTGAAAGATTTTAAAAGTGCAATTGATAAGCTTGAAACAGCTATGTTAATGTCGAATCAAAATCCTAAGCCTTGTATAAGTTTAGGTATAATATATGCAAAGCTAAAAGAATATGAAAAGGCAGAAAATGTATTGAAAGAAGCTTTAAAAAGAGATACTCAAAATGCTTATTCATATTCTATTCTAGGTAGTATCTATATTGCGGAAGAAAGGTTTGAAGAGGCAGAAGAAAATATAAAAAAAGCATTAAAACTATCACCTTCTGATTCTGAAATATATCTTAATTATGGTATTCTTTGTGCAAAAATGCAAAAGAAGCAAAAAGCTATTGAATTTTTAAAAAAAGCTAAATTCTTAAATCCTGCAAATTTACATGTCTATTATATTTTGGGAGTTATGTTGTTTGAAACTGAAAAAATAACAGAAGCATTTAGTGAATTCAAACAACTTAAAGAATTAAATCCAGATTATAAGAATTTAGATTATTATCTAGCTCTTTGTTACAAAAAAGAAAAAAATCATATGGCAGTTTTGGAATATGCTCATAGAGCATTGAGTAAAGACGCATTAAATCCTTCTCTATATATACTAATTGCCCAAACATATATAAATTTGAATCAAAAAGATAAAGCATTATCTTTCTTTGAAAAAGGACAAGAAAAAGGAATTGTTGATTTTGAGTTCTATTTGGCGTGGGGAATATCTTTATTAAGGATGAATAATATTGAAGAGGCAAAAGAAAAACTATATAAGGCCTTGAACTTAAAAGAAAATAATTCTATTACATTATATAGGTTAGGTTGTTGTTTTTATAAGGAAAAAAATTTAGAAAAAGCAGAAGAATTTTTTCAACAAGCTATATCATCAGATTTTTCAAATTCATATGCATTAGCTGATTTGGGTATAATATATTATGAAAAAAGAAAATATAATGAAGCTATTCAAACTTTTTTCAAAGCAATTGAAATATCAAGCCAAAAAGCATATTTATATTTTTATATAGCTAATTGCTATTATAAATTGGGGCGTTTAAAGAAAAGTATTGAGTATTATGAAAAAACTATAGAGTACTATCCTTTACATATAGAGGCTTTGATTAATTATTCCGTATGTCTATTGAATATGAATAATGAAAAAGAAGCACTTAGAAAAATACGAAATGCATATCAGATAAATAGAAATTCTGAGAAGGTTATACTTTTATATGCATTAATTGATTTAAAATTAGGTATTTATAGTGATGCGATTGAGAAAGCTGATATCCTTTTAAATAAAAATGCTAATTGTAAAGAAGCAAAATTAATAAAAGCTCATGCATTAATAAATTTGAAAAAACCGCAAGAAGCTTTAAGTATAATATATTTACTGAGTGATGAAGATAAAAATTCTGCTATATGTATATATCTATCACATTTAGCGTATAAAACACTTGTAGAAGTTAGCCCATCGAACTATAATGAGAATATGCTTAATTTTTATTTGGAAAAAATGAACAATTCAGATTGGGATTTTGATAAAAATGAGATTAGTGCATATTTAGGTAAAACACTGAACATTAATAAAGGATAGAATAAAGTGGGAATAATCGTACAAAAGTTTGGAGGCACATCTGTTGCTGATCCACAAAAAATCCATAACGTAGCTAAAGCTGTTATTAAAGAAAAAGAAAATGGTAATGATGTTGTAGTTGTTGTATCTGCAATGGGGCATACTACTGATCATTTAATTAAACTTGCAAAAGAAGTGACAAATACACCTGATTCTAGAGAGATGGATATGCTTCTTTCAACCGGAGAACAAGTTTCTATTGCTTTGCTTGCTATGGCTATACAAGCACAAGGATATAAAGCTATTAGTATGAACGGTCAACAAGTTGGGATTGTTACAGAATGTATTCATTCTAAAGCAAGAATAGTTGATATAAAAACAGAAAAACTGCAAAAGAAACTAAGTGAAGGAAATATAATTGTTGTAGCAGGATTTCAAGGAGTTACTCCTGATGGTGAAATAACAACTCTTGGGCGTGGTGGTTCTGATACTTCTGCAGTTGCCATTGCTGCCGCTCTAAAAGCTGACAGATGTGATATATATACTGATGTTGAAGGCGTATATGCTACAGATCCAAGAATTGTTCCAAACATACAAAAAACTGATATTATTTCTTATGAAGAAATGTTGGAGTTGGCAAGAGTTGGAGCAAATGTTTTACATCCACGTTCTGTTGAAACAGCTAAGCAATTTAACGTTCCTTTAAGAGTTCGCAGTTCTTTTAAATTAGATAACCTTGGTACTTTAATTATAGGAGTTGAAAATATGGAAATATACAAGCCAGTTGCAGGTGTTGCTGCTGATTCTTCCCAGGTGAGAATTTTGCTTTCTAATTTACCTGATATACCTGGTACTGCAGCAAAACTTTTTGGTGCACTTGCTAGGAATAACATTAGTGTTGATATGATTATTCAATCTTTAGCTAATAATGGTACGAACTCTATAGCTTTTACAATAAATGAAGATGATTTGGATGAAGCTATTTCTACACTAAAATCGGAGAAGGATATTGTACAAGACGCCGAAATTCTTATTGATAAAGACATTGCAAAAGTATCAATTGTTGGTGCGGGTATGGTTGATAGACCTGGTATTGCTGCTGACATGTTTAGATCTTTAGCTGAAAAAGATATAAATATAAAAATGATTTCTACAAGTGAAATAAAAATAAGTTGTTTAGTTGATAAAAAGAATGCCAACGAAGCAATAAAAGCTCTTTGTAAAGAATTTGGCTTGGAGTCAAAAGAAATTGCAATTGTTAAAGGTGATTTACCAAATGTTTAATTTGCGAAAATAAAAAGGAGCCCTTTCTAGGGCTCCTTTTTATATCTATTCATGTTGTAAATTTTCAAGTGTATCAATTCTATGATGTGCAGATTTTGTTGACTGTTCTACAGCTACTATTCTTTCAATCAAGGAATTATGTTTATCTTGTTTATCTTCTAAACGGTTAATGTGTTCTTCTATATATTTAATACTTTTTGTGTAACTGCCAATTGCTATACACGCAGAAACTATATTTATAAAAAGCAGTAATACAAATTCATTTGTCATTTCCATTTACCCCTTAGTTTTTGATAATTATCTACACTATGAAACATTAACCAACGAACAAAAGAACAAGTATCACTTACAAACAAACATCTTTCAAAAACTTTGCCGGCAAAATATCTATCATTATTAACATAATTATGATTTTCACATAGTACATCATGCAATAAGGATGCAACCTTAAATCTAATGTCTTCTTTTGGACCAATTAGTCTCCAAAAAAATTTATGAATTGTTGCTCCATCATAATCATATCCTGACTCAATAACAAATTTATATTTTGTATTTTTTACATAATCAATTAAGATGACAATAACTTCATTTTTACAGAACAATGGTTTTTTCTTTGCTTTTTTTATTTCACTCTTAGTCATTACTTGTTTATTTATAATCTTATTTTCAATTTCTGGTATTTCTGAAAATAGTATTACAAGGTTTTTATCAGAATACCATTCAATAAATTCTTTATTATCAAATCTAACTTTATTCAATTTTTTGACAAAATTACAAAACACTTTTTCTCCAATCTAAAATTCCTAATATTATAAAAATACCTTTATTATTTAGTAATTAAAGATTCCGTTTCACAATAAAACTTGTATGTATTACGGTTTATATTGATATTGAATGCACTATGGTAGTTTGTAATTTTTTGCTTTT
>CALUUL010000027.1 GCA_944323945.1 Candidatus Gastranaerophilales bacterium | reverse complement strand
CATTTATAAACATCTTTCATTGCTCTTATTGCAACATCTAATGCGGCAGATCCATTTGTTACACAACTTCCGTATTCTTGTTTGCAAAATTTAGCAAATTCTTGTTCAAGTATTTTTACAAAAGGACCGTTTGACCCTAACCAGCCTGTTTCAATACATTCATTTAAATATAATTTCTCATTTCCGTTTAAATCCGGTGAAAAAACAGGAATAAATTTATTCATTTATAATTACCTTGTCATCTGAAATTTCCTGAAAGCGGACTTTGTCATTAACTCCCAGATATGGTCCTTGTTTTACTTCTATCATACTCACATCTTCCAAACATTTTAACCCGTGTCCACAGTGCGGAAGAAAAACAATATCTCCTGCCTCTAAAATTGTACTTTCTATGTATTCCTTATCTTGAGAGTATAAGTCTAATCTGAGCTTGCCTTTTTTTATAATTAATACCTCTTGAGTATCATATACACTGCGTTTAACTCTATTATGTACATGTGCTTTTATTATTGTATTTTTAGGATGACTCATATATGCAATTTGCTGAGCAGAATCATCTTCTGTGAAAAATTTTATGCCGTTATTATAGTAATTGCTTTTTATAACTAATGCTATTTGTTCTTCTTTAAAATAAAATGTTTTTATCATATTCTTTATTATCTTATTTTCTATTTCCCTGATTATTATATAATATAATGTATAATAAAAAAACTATTCTTTGTTTGGAGGTTTTAGTTTGAAGATATTATTTGTTGTTCCTAATTTTGATTCTTATGTTATGGCTCCGCCTTTAGGAGTTTTGTATTTATCTTCATACGTAAAAAAATATTGTAATGCTGAAACAAAAATTATTGATGCTTTGAGAGATAATTTAAGTGTTAATGATATTGTTAAGATGGCAAAAGAATATAATCCGAATTTAATAGGAATACACTGTTTAACTGCGTTCTATAAACAAACTGTTGATATATCAAGAGCATTGAAGAAAGAAGGTTTTAAAGTAAATATAGGTGGAGTTCATCCAACTTTTCTTCCTTATACTACTTTAAAAGATAGTCAAGCAGATTTTGTAGTTTGTGGAGAAGGTGAAATTCCTTTAAAACGTATATGTGAAAATAATCTTAATCATAAAAATATACAAGGAGTTTATGATTTAGAATCACTAAAAGATGATGATACACAAATTAATGGAGACCCAATTCTTAAAGCTGAAACGGTAATGGATTTAGACACAATTCCTATGCCTGATTGGGAACAATTGCCTCCAATTACATATCCACATTCTCCTCACGCTGTTATTGCAAGAGGAAATCCAATTGGTATTATTATGACTTCAAGAGGTTGCCCTAGCAGATGTACTTTTTGTTCTTCAAATAATTTCTATAAAGGTATAAGACAACGCTCTGTTGCAAATGTTATAGAAGAAGTTAAATATCAAGTAGAACATTTAGGAATAAAAGAACTTCAATTTACAGATGATAATTTAACTTTAAAACGTGATTATATAATTGAACTTTGTAATGCACTGATAGAAAATAATATAAAAGTGCCTTGGTCCACTCCCAATGGAGTTAGAGCTGATAAAGTTGATAAAGAAGTTTTGGCTTTGATGAAAAAATCCGGATGCTATCTTATAGATTTTGGCATTGAGTCTGCTAATAATCAAATTTTGAAAAATATTCGAAAAGGTGAAACAATTGAACAAATAGATTTAGCTATAAACCTTGCTCATGAAGCAGGTATGATTACTCAAGGAAATTTTATATTTGGTCTCCCTGGTGAAACAAGAGAAACAATACAAGAAACAATTAATTATGCCGTAAATAGTAAATTGGATAGAGCCGGATTCTTTGCTCTTAGACTTCTTCCAGGTTCTGATTTATCTAAAAAATTAAAAGAAAAGTATCAACTAAATTATGAACATTCATTTATATCAAAGCCTGATTGGCTCCCAGATAATTTGACAGAAGAAGATATTTTAAGAACTATTCAAAAAGTATATTGGAAATTTTATTTTAGGCCCAAACGTTTATGGAATTTGTTAAATGATATTCCTGTTTCTCAGACTAAATACATATTAAAGGCTATTATAAATTATCATTTGTTTAGATTGTGGTAATTATTTATGATATATCTATAAATTATTTAGTCTAGAAAATTTTATTTGTTTGAATTCTTCATCAGAAAAAGTCCCACCTGCTTTTTCATATTTATCTATTGCTTCATCATAAGGTAGAAAAGTTATGCCTGGTGATACATTTATTCCATAGTTTTCTTCTAAGTATATAAGGTATCTTGCTCTTTCCTTATTATATATTTGTTTGTATAATTCTGGTTTATTCATTAAATCATGAGGTTGAATATCCGGAATTAGAAAAACAGCTTGCTCTTTAGGAATTACTGCTACTTCCCCTCTCTTTAAGTAGAATAGAGCTATTTTATCATTAATATACATTGATGCTTTTATCCCTTTATATGAATGTATGAATTTTATTTTTTCAAAAGAAAAATTTTGAAAAATGAAGGTTATGCAAGACACTATAGATAGTCCTATTACTAGAATTTTAATTTTAATGTTTTTTTCAATTGAAAAAATATATCCTAATAGCATATATAATAGTGCAATTAAAAACATAGAAAAGCCAATTAGTAGTCCAGGATGTAAAAACCAATATTTATCTGAAAGTTCTGTATATATACAGGTTTTTGGTAAAAAAATTGTCCCAAATAAGAATAGGAAAAATCCGAATAATGTAAAAATAGAATAATTTAATATTTTATTTGTTTTTTTATCTTTTCCATATCTTGTAGATATTAATACAAAACAGATTAGTATTGGTAATATAAAATGTGCATTATTTTGTATTATATATTTTATATAGATTCTAATAAAACTAAAGAATTCACTTGGTAAAAGTGAAAAATCAAATTTTAGGTTGTATGCTTCCCATAATACTTTTGACCCGTTTGCGAATAATGAACATAATGTGATTATTAAAGCAAATATGAATGAAAATAAGAAAATTTTGTAATTATTTCTTTTATCATCTATATCTCTTATTTTTAAGCTATTATATAAAAGTAAAAATAAAAGAAATATACTGACAATAGAATACATTTCATTACTTGTTGCTACAAAACTTAGAAGTATAGGAACTATTATAAAATCAAATTTGTTTATTTTGGCATCATTTACATAATAATCATAAAATTTTTGGAAAAATAATACGAAAAATAATGTTGATGCAAAATATCCTGAAAAAAATTGATATGTATCAAAACACCATACAAAGTCATTCTTGATAAGAATTGCAAATATTAAAAAGAAAGAGAAACAAATAAAAAAACTTAGTCCTAAATTTTTAATATTTGATTTGTAAAATTGACTACTTAAAACATATAAAAATATAGAAAATATTGATGCTTTTACTATACTTTGAGAAAAAATTGCAAAGTCTTGAATATTAATATTTAAAAGTTTAGGCAATATAATTACTATAAAAGTGCCTATAATTTCCATTATAAATCTTCCATGATGTAAAGCCCACTTATTTGTTATTAAATCTGACATATCGTCATTAATAATAATTGGATATTTTAAATGAACAAGAAGAAAGATGAAAATAACAGCTAATATTATTGCTGAAAAAGAGTTTATGATAATTTTATTATACAAAAGTTTTTTCATATATGTTTTTTTATTAATAATTAATTTGGTAGTCAGATTCTTCAGCTAAATCGGATTTTATCATTTCATCTATTATGTCATCAATCGTATATATAGGATTCCAACCTAATATCTTCTTTGCTTTTGAATAGTCTCCAATTGGATTCATTTTTTCATTTTTACGTGTAAATCTTGGATCTATATCAATTATTAGTTGTCCGGTTTTTGAATCATAGCCTTTTATATCGTTACCTTCTCCTATAAATTCAAGATTTATATCTAATTTTTTAAAAACTTTTATGCAGAATTCTTTTAAACTTGTTGTAATGCCTGTGGCAAAAACATAATCATCTGGTTTATCTTGTTGCATTGCAAGATACATACCTCTTACAAAGTCTTTTGCATGTCCCCAATCTCTTCTGACATCTATATTGCCTAATGACAGTTTGTCTTGCTTCCCTAACTTAATTCTTACTGCTGCTTTTGTGATTTTTCTTGTAACAAATTTTTCAGGTCTTCTTTCTGATTCATGTGCAAATGCTATGCCATTTACTATGTACATTCCTTGGTCTCTATAACTTTTTGTTAGTAACATAGCATAAGCTTTTGCACAAGCATATGGATTTATTGGTTTTATTTGTGTTTTTTCATTTAATATAGAATCTTCTATATTTCCGAAAATATCAGATGTTAATGCTTGGTATATTTTTACTTTATTTTGTATTCCCAAATTATTGATAACATTTATTAATCTTAATACACCAAGCGCATTAACATTTGCTGTGTATTCTGAAAAACTTGAAGATAAACCTACATGTGATTGGGCAGCTAAATTATATATTTCGTCTGGATTTGAATCTTTTATTACTTTGTATAAGCTTGATTCGTCTGTAATATCTCCATATAATACATGAAAACACGGATTACTTATAATCTTTTTAAGTCTTGCAAATGTATCTAATGATGACATTCTTATCATTCCATAGACTTCATATCCTTTTTCTATAAGTAACTCTGCTAAATAACTTCCATCCTGACCTGTAACACCCGTTATTAAAGCTCTTTTCATATATTATATTTTTCTCTTTCCTATTTTAACAAACATTTTTCATTGATATAATATCATAAAACAAGTATTTATATTTTATTTATTGTTATTGTTTTTATTTCCAATATGTGCAATCTTTACAACAATTTGTGTTAATGCAAAAAGTGCAATTACGTTTGGAATTACCATTAAATTATTGAACATATCTGTAAGCTCCCAAACAAAGTCACTTGAAATTAGACTCCCCATCATAATAAATGATAGTGAAACTATCATATAAATTAGTTCTGCAATTTTGTGATATTTTTTACCAAAAAGGTATGTAACATTTATTTTCCCAAATAGGTTCCAACTTAAAATTGTAGAGAAAGCAAAGAAAAATAAACAAATAGCAACAAATATAGCCCCGATTGAATTTCCAAAAATAGTTCCAAATGCAGTTTGAACAAGATTTGTTTTATTCAATATATTCATGACTGCTTCAGTATAACCATTTGATAATGGACCATCTTGTGTATATAAAGTAGAAATAACAATAAGTGCATTTAAAGTTAATATTACAAAAGTATCAACAAATACACCAATCATTGCAACTGTACCTTGTGTATGAGGGTCTTTTACACTAGCCAGAGCATGTGCGTGCGGAGTTGAACCCATTCCAGCTTCATTAGAAAATAGTCCTCTTTTTGCGCCTTGGCTTATTGCCTGTTTTAATGCATAGCCAAAACTGCCGCCTAATATGGCTTGCGGCATAAATGCATATTTAAAAATCATGTAAAAGGTTTCTGGAATATATTTGAGTCTTGCACTTAAGATGATAAGACCTCCAATAATAAAAAATAATGCCATAAATGGTACTATTTTTTCTACAACTAGAGCTAATCTTTTAACTCCGCCAATAAAAATTATTCCACAGATAATAACCAAAAATATACCCATTACAAATGGTTTAATACCAAAAGCTGTTTGCATGCAACACGCAATTGAATTTGATTGAACCATACATCCCATAAATCCAAGTGCTAGAATAATTGCAATTGCAAAAAATACTGCTAAGAATTTCCCCATTTTTCCTTTAAAAGCTGTTGTTATATAATATACAGGACCGCCTTTAATTTTGCCTTCTTCATCAATTATCCTTGTTTTAAGTGCTAAAGTTGCCTCTGCATATATTGTTGCCATTCCCAAAAAAGCTATAATCCACATCCAAAAAATAGCACCAGGACCACCTATTAAAATAGCTCCTGATGCTCCAACAATATTACCTGTTCCGACTTGTGCTGCTATTGCTGTTGATAATGCTTGAAAAGATGTCATGCTGTGAGGGTGGCTTTTATCAAAAATATTTATCTCGCCAAATAGGTTTTTTATACCCTCTTTAAAACATCGTATTTGAACAAATTTTGTTTTAATGCTATACCAAACTCCTATTCCTACAAGCATAAATACAAGTATGTAATTGGATAAATATTCATTGAACTTTGCTACAAACGGATATAGGATAGATTCCATTAATTTCAAACCTTTTAATTGTTTATAATATAGCAATGTTTATTATACAAAAAAATGTTAAAATAAAAAACGAACTATTTTATTTTAATTTCGTTTGAATAAATAGAAAGCAAAAACTAAATTAAAAGATAAGTAAAGGAGACAATTATGACAGACGAAAACAAAAACTTAGAAGAAATAAAAGAAGAAAAAATGAAGTAAAAAAGAGTTCTTGTTTATCAGAAGAATTTAAAAAGTTCATAATAGTTGCAACAGGAAGCTTTGTTGGCGTATTTTTTGCACTATGCTTATTTTCCGCATTGCATAGACCACCAATGCCACCTGTTATTCCAGCACCTGTTCATCAACAAATGAATAATTTTGTTGATAGACCTCCTATTCAATTGCAAGGAAAACCAAGACATCATGAATTACATAAACACCATAAACCACATAAGCATTTTATGCATGAATATGATAGAAGAATAGAATATAATCATCCTGAAAAAGTTCATCCTCAACCAATTGATTAATAATATAAAATGGGCAGAATCTATTTTTTGCCCGTTTTATTTTTGTAAAAGTCACTTATTTAAAGTCATTAATTTTATTTTTTTGTTTAATAAAATTTTATTATATATTCCGCAAATTTCTTGATGTGTTGGAAGTATTATTTTTTGTGGCATTTCAAGAGGTTGTTTTTGTCCTATATATTCTGCTTCTAAAATTCCTGTTTTTGGATTATATGATAAAATCTTAAATTGAGCGTTTCTTGGTAATAAAACTTCTTGCTCTGTTTTCATAAATGACCTTGCATACGAAGGTAATTTTTCATCATCTATAATTACAGAATTTCTAGGTATTATAATGTGGAAAAGAACACCATCTTCGCCCATAAATTGTTTTGCAATTGATTTGCTTTTAGATGTAGATACAAATCCTTTGTCTAAATATATATCTGAATCTAACTTTCCATTTATTAATTGTTCTAACTCTGGATTTAACTTTATGCCTCTATATACTTCTAAAGGAACAGTATTTCTGAGTTTTTGGGGAAGTGTTTCGAATAATTTATCCAAATTTCTTATATAATTCTCTATAAAAATTTCATCTGTGATTCCGTATCTTAAGAAACTATTGATTTTTTCAAAAAGTCCATTTTTTGTATATGCTTTATATGAATCAAAAGGGCTGCTTAAACACCAGTTTTCAATATCAGTGCAAGAATTGTATTGATTTTTTAATTTTAAATCATAAATATTATTAATCATGATAATTATACAAAACTAAAAATGAGATAAAATTGTCTGAGGTTTTCAATAAAAAAGACTCGGTCTTAAATTCCGAGTCTTTTATTTATAATATTAATTAATTCTTTTTATATCCGCATTTTGGACATATACCAATACTGTTTAGTGAAATTCCACATAAAGGACATCTATCCATTGTTTTGTTTACTTTGAAATCCTCTGTTGCGGCATTAACTCCGCTTGTAAATGTAATTTTAGAAATATTTAGTTTGTCTTTTAATAATTCGTATACGATTTTTATCATTCCTTCTACAGTCATCGTCTCTTTTGTCACAACTAACCTGCAATCAGGATAGGCTGTAGCTAATTCTGTTTTGAAGGCTTCTCCTTTCATCGTATTTTGCGGTGCTCCGTTTTTTATGCCTTGTTTTTCATATACCTCAAGTATTGCTGGTAATAATGGGTCATCTTCTCTTAAGATAGTTGCGTGGTCAAAGTTTTTTAATACTTCCCAAGCTGTTTTTTGAATTTCATTACATGGGAAAACCATATTTACTCCCATATTAACTGTGTCTTCAACTTCAATTGTTAAAGTGCCTGTGTGCCCATGCAAATATTGAGCTTCTCCTTTAAATCCGTAAAATCTGTGTGCATACTGTAAGTCAAAAGTTGTTACTGATTTCATAATTTTTCTCCTTTATTTTATTTTTATATGAATAAATTAGAATTTGAATTATTACTTTCGGCTATATATTTGGCTACACCTGCTATTTCAACATTGTCAATTAATTCTTCTTCTTTAAGACCCATAACATCCATACTCATTTTGCAGGCAATGAATTTAATTCCTTGATCTTGTGCTTGTTTTATTAGTTCATTTAAAGTTGAAATGTTTTTATATTTCATAACTTTTTTCATTATAAATGTTCCAATACCACCCATATTCATTTTTGATAGAGTTAACTTTTCTGCTCCTTTTGGCATCATAATTCCAAATATTTTATCTATTATAGATTTTTTCACATTTACATTACTCTTTCTCAGAATATTTAATCCCCAGAATGTAAAGAATAAAGTTACATCTTTGCCGCTTGCTTTTGCTCCGTTTGCAATAATAAAAGCAGCAAGTGCTTTATCTAAATCATTTGAAAAGACAACAATTGTTTGTGCATTTTTTTCTTTATTTTGATTTATCTCTGCTTTCCCCTTTTGTACAGTTGCTATTATTTTTTTATCTTTATTTTCTAAGTTAAGCAGTGTATTATTTGTTGAATCACACCAAGCTTCTACGTCAGAATAAAATCCTTTATCTGTAGATGTTATCTCAAGAATTTCTCCATTGTTTATTTTCGAAATATTATCAGATAATTTCATAATCGGACCTGGGCAAGATAAACCGCAAGCATCTACTTTTAAAATGTTTTCTTTAGATTTTATACTTGCAAATAATGGTTCCTTTTTTACCACTTTAGCTTCTTTATCTTTTTGAATTTCTTTATAAAGCTTCATTCCTGCCATTAAAGAATATACATTGTTAAATCCATTTTGTATTAATATTCTTGATGTTAAATAACTTGTATAGCCTGAATCACATACTAAAATGACTTTTTTATTTTTGGGGACTTCTTCAAGTCTGTTCCTTAATGAAGCTAATGGTATATTAACAGCGCCTTCAATTGTTTTTGTTTTGTAACTGTCTTTTATTCTTACATCTATAATATAAGAATTTTCAATATCTTCATAATATGCGGGTTTTACCAGTCCATTTAAAACATTATCAGCACACATTCCGAGTATATTAACAGGATCCTTCGCTGAAGAATACGGCGGTGCATAGCATAATTCACTATCTAATAACTCTTGTATACTACCGTTATTTCTCATTATAGAGGCAACAATATCAATCCTTTTTTCAACGCCATCTTGTCCAACTGCTTGTACTCCAAGAATTTTGCCATCATTATTAAATAGCAATTTATATAGTGTTGATGTTGAATTTGGGTAATAACCGGCATGTGAGTTTCCAAAGGTTAAAATTTTCCAATATGGAATTTGTAGTCTTTTTAATAATTTTTCGTTATAGCCCGAGCAGGCAACTGTATAATCAAATACTTTCAAAACAGATGTGCCTTGAGACTTCTTATAGGTTGATTTTATCCCATAAATATTATCAGCTATAATTCTTCCTTGCCTGTTAGCTGGTCCGGCCAAAGGAATTATAACATCCTCATCATTAATAAAACTCTTTATTTCTACACTATCACCGCCAGCGAATATTTCAGAATCGGATGTTTGCATATATTTGTTGACTTTTATACCTCTGTTTACTTCAAGTCCTGCATTCTTTGCAAGTGTAATTTCTGGTGTTACTCCAATAGACAATATAACAATATCAAACTGAATTTTTTTTCCTGAGTTTAATTCTATTTCGTTATCAGAAAAGCTTTTTACTCCATCTCTTAAAACTAAGTCTATTCCATTTGCTCTCATTTCATTTTGTGCAAAACAAGCAATTTCATAATCAACAGCTGTAAGTATTTGATCTGATAATTCAACTAATTTTGTTTCTATTCCAATGCAGGCAAGATTTTCTGCCATTTCTACACCAATAAATCCGCCACCAACTACTATTGCTTTTTTTACATTATTTTCGGAAATGTATTTTTTTATATTGTCCGCATCAGCTAGTGTTCTGAGTGTTAATATATTTTTGTTGTTTATTCCATCAATATTCGGTTTTATAGGATTTGCACCTTGTGCTAAAACTAATTTGTCATAATAGTATTTTTCATTATTTTTTGTTAAAACAAATTTTTCATTTCTGTTTATTTCTATAGCTTCTGTGTTTAATTTAACATCTATTTTAAACATATTTTTAAACTTTTCAGGATTAGAAACAAGAATTTTTTCTCTGTCATTAATGACATCAGAGCAATAATATGGTAAGCCACAATTTGCTATTGATACTTCATTTGTTCTTTCTAATATCGTTATTTCACAATTTTCATCTAATCTTCTTAATCTTGTTGCACAGCTAGCGCCGCAAGCTCCACCGCCTATTATTATTACTCTCATATTTCACTTCCATAATTTTAGTATATTCGCATATTTGCATATTCATATTATCAAAAATTTTATACTTGGTCAATACAATATTTCGGTTTGACAATATTCGAATATTGTAATATTCTGATAATATGAAAAACGATGAAACTATTGATATAGATGAATATGCATTAATATTCAAAGCGTTAGCACATCCTACACGTTTGACTATAGCATATAATTTAATGAAAAAGACAGAGTGTAATGTGAATAGAATGAGTGAATGTTTAGGTATTCCTCAACCAACAGTTTCCCAGCACTTATCAATATTGAAAAGTGCAAAAGTCCTTGTAAGTCATCGTAATGGAAACCAAATATGTTATAAAGTCGAAAATCCAAGAGTAATAAAGATATTGAAGCAATTATCTAAATGATAAACTTTATTAATTTCTTGAAGGTTTATAGACTTTTTTACCACTTTTAACATATAAGTCTAAAACTTTTTCACCTGCTTCAGGTTCTATATTTCCATATACAATAATGCCGCGTTTTTTAAATTCTTTTAACCAATTTGGTTTAAAGCCTTCATCAAAACCTGTTATTTTTTCAACCTGCTTTGATGGTACTCCGAAATATACATTTTTTATGCCGGACCACATAATTCCGCCGAGACACATCATACAAGGTTCTGCTGTTACATATAAACTTAAATTATATGGAGCTAAATCATGTGTTCCCAAAATTCTTTCAGCTTCTTTTATTGCGTTCATTTCTGCGTGATTACTGCTGCATTTTTCTGTAAGTACAGAATTTGCTGTTTTAACAATAAGTTTACCATTCTTATCATATATTGCAGCAACAAAGGGTCCATACCCTTTTTCTATTTGTATGTTTGCTTCTTTCTGTAATTCCAATATTATTTTTTGTGCATTCTGCAATTTTTCGAAATCTATCTTTTCGTTTGAAAATACTTTTGCTTCAGCCACGTTTATTGGAGCTGAAACAAAAATAAATAGAATTATAATTATATAAAAAACTTTCTTCATATTATTAGAATAGAATTCACAAAAAAAATAATCAATATTATTAAAAAAAATCTTTATAGATTTCTCCATAAAGGTTATATTTGTTGGAATTATTACATTATTTTATAAATAATGTTTTATATTATATAAATGGTCGTTTGTTATGAATAAATATTACAATTAATATTGCCCAGTTGTCTATTAGCCATGTGGCTATAGTTAAATGATGATGTAAAAATTAATAAAAAAATAATAAAAATTTATTTATTCAAATAAACTTTTAAAGTAAAAAAATTCAGAAAGATATAAATTGCATTTTAAAACAATGCTTGCTGAAAATTTATATTTTTT
This sequence comes from Candidatus Gastranaerophilales bacterium, assembly GCA_944323945.1. Next base: position 11,299 of record CALUUL010000027.1, on the reverse strand, counting down.
AAATCAAAGCATTTACAAGCAAATGGAGTTAATTTTCTACCTCTTGGTGTTCTTTGTATGAAACCCTTTTGAACCAAATAAGGTTCATATACATCTTCAATTGTTTTAGTGTCTTCCCCCAGAGCTGTTGCGAGAGTTTCAATGCCAACAGGTCCTCCATTATATTTTTCTGCAATTATTTTTAGTAATGCTCTATCTGTATAATCGAGTCCAAATTTATCAATCTGTAATATATCAAGTGCTTTATCAGCTGTTTCAGAATTTATTAAACCGTTGGATTTAACAATTGCAAAATCTCTAACTCTTTTTACAAGTCGGTTAGCAATTCTTGGTGTACCTCTTGATCTTTTTGCTATGGCAATAGCTCCATTTTCTTCAATATCAATATCAAGTATCTTAGCTGTTCGTTTGATTACTTTTGTCAGTTCTTCTTCTGTATAAAATTCAAGTCGGTGAATAATTCCAAAACGATCACGAAGAGGTCCAGATAATGCACCTGCTTTTGTTGTTGCTCCAATAAGTGTAAATTTAGGTATTGGTATTCTTACTGACTTAAGTGTTTGGGATTTGCCTGTTGTCATATCAAGGTAAAAATCTTCCATTGCCGGATATAATATTTCTTCTGAAATTTTGTTTAATCTGTGTATTTCATCAATAAAAAGGATATCACCTGCTTTTAAAGACATTAATAGTCCAATAATATCTCTAGGTCTTTCCAGAGAAGGAGCTGATGTTATTTTTATATTACTTTTCATTTCTGTTGCAATAACAGACGCAAGGGTTGTTTTCCCTAAGCCGGGAGGACCATAAAATAATATATGATCAAGTGGTAATTCTCGTTTTTTTGCTGCTTCTATTGATATTTTAAGAGTTGATTTTAGTGCACTTTGACCTATATAGTCATTAAAAAATTTAGGTCTTATGTTTGCCTCAAAAGACATGTCATAAGATGTTTCTTCTGAAGTTGTATCTTTATTCCTTTTATTTTTCAATTTTTCATTATCATCATCTGAAATAATTGCCAAAGCTATTTCCCTTTTCTTAGTATATATAATAACATCATAACTTGAAAAGGTAAAAAAGTTCCTTTTTCAAATCTTTAATTTATAATATTAACATAAGAGCATGAGAGGTATTAAAATTGGATATTAGAGAATTAATAACAAAGTCTTCTGTAGAGCAAAGAAAAGCATTGTTAAATAAAGAAGTCAGTGCTGTTGAATTAACAGTGGCTGTCTATAAAAAAGTAGATGAAGTTGATAACAAAATAGGTGCATATAATTCGTTGACAAAAGATTATGCTATGGAAACAGCAAAGAAAGTTGATGAAAAGATAAAAAATGGTGAAGAAATAGCACCTTTAGCAGGTATCCCTCTTGCGCTAAAAGATAATATTAATTTAAAATCTTATCCGACAACTGCATCAAGTAAAATATTGGCTAATTTTGTATCTCCATATGATGCTACGGTTTCTCAAAAATTAAAATCTAACTTGATACCAATTATAGGTAAAGCAAATATGGATGAATTTGCAATGGGCTCAAGTAATGAAAACTCAGCAACAAAAATTGTAAGAAATCCATGGAATTTAAATAAAGTACCAGGCGGTAGTTCAGGTGGTAGTGCTGCAGCAGTTGCAGCTGGAGAAGCAACTGTAGCATTAGGCTCTGATACAGGTGGAAGTATAAGACTTCCGGGAAGCTATTGCGGATTAGTTGGTTTGAAACCAACATACGGTAGAGTTTCAAGATATGGTTTAATTGCTTTTGCATCTTCATTAGATCAAATTGGACCTATAACAAGAACTGTTGAAGATGCTGCTTTGTTATTGAATGTAATTTCAGGACATGATGAAAAAGATTCTACTTCATTGAATCAGCCTGTTCCTGATTTTACAAAAGATTTAAGAAAAGATTTAAAAGGTGTTAAAATAGGCTATATAAAAGAGTTATGCTCTGATGGTTTAGCTCCTGATGTTGCAGTAGCTATTCAAAAATCTATAGAAACATATAAATCAATGGGGGCTGAGATAATTGAAATTTCTCTTCCATTAATAAAATATTCAATAGCTGTATATTATATAATTGCGACGGCTGAAGCAAGCTCAAACTTAGCTCGTTTTGACGGAGTAAAATATGGATACAGAGCAAAAGATGTTGATACATTATATGATATGTATGTAAAAACCAGAGCTCAAGGTTTTGGAGACGAAGTAAAAAGAAGAATAATGCTTGGTACTTATGCTTTAAGTTCCGGATATTATGATGCATATTATAAAAAAGCTCAACAATTAAGACGTCTTGTTAAAAACGATTTTGATAAAGCTTTTGAGAAAGTAGATGTATTGTTGTCGCCAACATGCCCTCATACTGCTTTTGATATAGGTTCAAAAGTTGAAGATCCTTTAAGCATGTACTTAACAGATATTGCAACTATTACAGCAAATCTTGCGGGAATACCTGCAATGAATATTCCTGTTGGTCTTGATAAATCTGGAATGCCGATAGGGTTGCAACTTCAAGCAAATTGTTTAGATGAAACAAAATTGTTAAATGTTGCCTTTAAGTTAGAAGAAGCTGTACAATTTAATTATAGTATCCCTTCAATGACGTTGGTATAATGAAAAAGAAATTAATTTGTTTAGTAATAATATTTCTGTTGCTGATTGCTACAAATATTAATTTGCAGGTAAATGCTGAGGGTGAAGAAATTTCTGATGAGCAAATGCAAAATGCTATATCCGCTTATGAACGAGGTGTAGAATTTGTAAAAAGCAAAGCATACGATAGTGCAATATCTTCTTTTCAAAAAGCATTAGAATATTATCCTCAGATGACTGATGCATATTATAATATTGCATCAATATATGTCGCACAAAAAAAATATGATGATGCTTATAATACTTATGTTAAGATTATAGCACTTGATCCTTATGATTATGATTCAATTCTTCAAGCTGCAAAAATTTCATATAATAGAAAAAATTATTCATTAGCAATTAAGTATTTAAAATATATTCCTGATGATTATGAATATTATGGTTTAGTTCAACAATTATATTCTGATTCTTTGGAACAGTTCAATGGTCAAAAAAATAAAATAGAGCGTTCAAAAGTGGCTAGCGCGAACAAAAATAAAAGAGTATTAATTGATAAGTTTGATTCTCCAGCAGGAATGGCTGTAGATTCCGAAGGAAACATGTTTGTAGCTTGTTATTCTGATAACTCAATTGTAAAGGTAGATAAAAATAAAAATCGAACGAATTTTGTAAAAGATTATTTGCTTGATGGTCCAGTTGGAATTGCAATAGATGCATATGACAATATATATGTTGCGAATTTTGAAGCAAATAATATACTCAAAGTTACAAAAGGCGGAAATGTTAGTGTTTTTATGGAAAATGTTTCTAAGCCATATTTCCTTTATATAAAAGATGATATTTTGTATATTTCAGAACAGGGTAATGATGTTGTGTTAACATACAATTTATCATCAAAAAGTAATTAGATATTTCTGTTTGCGAAACTGCCACCTACTTCATAAAGATCAGTTTTATGTCTTAAATATTTATTGAACAGATTAATTTTATGATTGCCTACATATTTATCTAGTAATTTCCCGCTATTTGTAGTTAAGTTAGAATCAATATCGTAACTTGGAGATACTGATTCAAAAGCAAGTAACATGTCATTTGATCTCTTTTGCAAGTTTTTAATAAAATTTACAACTTTATCAAAAGTGTCAGGATCTCTAGCTTCATAATAATGAGAGAAATAGTAAGGAGATGCCAGTGCCAAAACAGGTTTTTGTGGTTCATTACTTAAACATTCAATCATGTCATCATATAAATTTTCTGCTTCAGAAACAACTTTACCTACTTTATCATTGTAGTGGGTAGAATATTTGTTGAAAACTTCTTTAATACTTTTATTTACTTCTTCGTCTTTAATGATTTCTGAACCCAATGCAGAATATCCACCTTTATTTGATCCTAGAAAAACTTGATCAAGTTCATTTAATATTTCTTCTGCTTCTTTTAATATATCTTCAGGAACCATAGATATTCCTTTTATAGCGGTGTCACCTTTTGTTTCTGCATATTCTCTTGCTCTCCAGTATAAGTTAGATACACAAAATCCTTTTTTATACTTTATTCTGTTTTGTTGTGCAAATTCTATTACACTGTATGCGAACTCAGGATATAATTGGTTTACTTGCCTTATGAAATCCATTGTCATAGATTTTCTTTTTTGTATTGTAGTTTCTACAAAATTCATTATGTTTTCAGAAAATGGATTTATTCCATATATAAGCATTTCACTATTTTCGTATCCAAGGTTTGAATTAGGTGCTTCATGTGCAAATGACATCTTTATACCAGGAACAAATTTAACATGTTTAAATTTTTCCGGATTTAATCCTATTAATCTCAAAGCATGTTGTAACCCTTCTATTGAATCTTTGTCAGTTATTGCAAAAACGAAATCTTTACCATTTTGCTCATAATAATTGTTTGCATATTGTGCAACATTATCTAAAATGTCAAAAATATTTTCATTCCCACTAGAAAAACTGGTTTGATAATCTAAATCAATTCCATATATACCACTATCTTGGTTTTTTTTTGTTGCGATAAAATTTTCTTGATTTAAATTGGGTAATATTTCTCTAAGTTCATTTGGAGACATAACGCATTTAAAATTTTGAGCTGGAATATTACAACCCATAACATCTTTTACTCCGACAGATAATTGTGCTGCAAATTCACTTGGAATATCATTCAATGCAAATTTTGATTCTGGAATTTTTGCTTTATTGTTAAATATTTTTGAAAAAATTCCGGAAAAAGAAATTTGTTTATTTTTTATAGATTCCGATGGAGAAAATTTATCAGAAATATTATCATTTGTTATAAATGATATTCTTTTTCTACTGTTTTTCTTGTAATTATTATTGTTGTAAAAATATTGAGAAGTTATGATATTCATTTATACTCCATTTGATGAGTGCTTTGCTTTATGTTTGTTATTCAATTTATTTAACGTTTTATTTTTTTTCCTCTTAACAAGAAAAAAGCACTAATTGTAGCTATAATAAATCCTAGTTTAGAAAAATTGTTATCTTTCTTTTTATTAAGTTCTTTATTTTGCTTATTAGTAATATTTTTTCTGAATTCATCTTTCTCTTGTAGAATTTTGTGAATAGAGTATCGAGGCAGACTTTGAGGAGCTTCAACATATCTGGATGTACTATTATTTTTTCCGATTTTTGTCGAAGCAATTTCGTGATTAATATTAGAATTTTGGGAATTTAATATATTAGACATATTTTCTCCGATAAACTTTTAATGTATGAAAAAGTTTATAATTGATATAATATTAAGTTAATAAAGTAAAAATTTACAATTTTTAATACAAAAAATATGTAAACTTTTGTTAAATCATACGTATAATAAAAGCAAGAAAAACATTTCAGATGAATTAATAGAGTATGATTTTCTGCATGAAAAGGAGCTAAATGTGAATATACAAAGAAGTGGTTTAAAAGCACAAATACCTTCGTTTAGAGGACATAAAAAATCAATAGATAAAATGGGCTATGAAAAGCATGATTTTTTCTATTTATATGATCCAAAGAAGTACAAATGTGAGGTTGAATTATACAATATAGTAAAAGATGCGAATGGTAATTGTTCAATTGCAGAAGAAGATGCTCCGGCAGTTACGTTTCCAATGATAGATGGTGGAATCAGCACTTGTATTTCGGATATTCCGGAGATAAATTCAGAAGAAGGCTTTGCATATAGATTTAAATTAACAGAAAAGGATACAGGTAAAGAATCATATGCATTTGATAATGGTAGTGTTATTGGTATTTTTGATACAGAAAATACGGATAATAAGTACAATGTTGTATTATCAAACAGGGCATTAATTAATAAAAATGGGCCAATGCAATTGATTATGCCCGATGAATATTATCCTGGAATAGAAAATAAGAATGGTTTACTTTCATTAAATGAAGGATTAAGAGCAAAGGCACTTTCAAGTGTTAGAAATCATGCAAATAAATTAGGCGGTAATCTATTTGGAATAATAGCAAGATTGCCGGAATTAAGAAAAGAAGGAGTTAAAAGAATAGTTGGAACTCCGTTTACAAAAGATACCATTTCATCACATTTATATTGGACGGAGAATGCTTATAAAGTAGCTCCAAATTTAGGTACCGAGAAAGATTTTTGTAAACTGCAAGAAGAATTATTCAAAAACGGTATTAATTGGATTGCAGATGCTGCATTGGTTAATGAAGGTTTTGGAGGAATTCATTTATCTGAACTTTTAAGAAAAGGACCTGAGTCATTTTCAAAAAATATGTTCAGAGCAGATGAAAAAATATCACTTGGTATATTGCCTGATAAATGCGATTATACAAGGATGAAAATCATAAATGCACCTTTTACAATAACTCAAGAAGGAAAGTATGAAAAAGGAAATTCAAAATATAATCCTTCAAAGCCGACATATATACAGTTTTACGATGACAGATTAGCAAGTGAAGAACAGAAAACATCTGATTCTCCAAGTAGAATGACGACATATGATAATAAAAATACAGATAATATATATGATATAACAAAACACGATGACGCTGTATATCCATTTCCAATTGAAGTAAGTCCTTCAGAATTGGAACGCAATGTAAAGAATATAGTTAAAGAAGAGGGTTCTTTAGATTTGACTAATATAGAAACTATAAAAAAAGTTTCTGATTTTACATTCTTTAATGTTGTAAATAAAAGTGCTGCAGCTGGTCTTGAAGTATGGGATGGTAATGTTGATATTGCGAAATTAAATTTTTATAGAAGTGATAAAGATGATTCCAGATTTTTAAAACTGCCAGAAGAAGATAGAGAAGAAGCAATTGCTGATTTTGATAGAGGAGCTTTAGCGGTTAGAGATTATGCTATCAATTCCGGTAAATATTGGACAAAGTTAACTGCAGATACACAATTTAAGTATGTTTCTACATTATTGGAAGGTATAGCTGAGACTTCAGAGGAATATTTGTCTGCTATAAGAAAATTAACTGATAATATTATGCTTCCATTATCTGCAACAGAGGATATTGACTTAGAAGTTATAGAAAATGTGCTTAATGATAATTATCATTTTAGAAGATTAGATGATGCCGATATGAGAAATGAAATAAATCCAGAAGGTATCGGTAATGATTATAAAGTTTCTGATTACATATTAAGACAGGCAATGGATGTACCATTAGAAACTCTTCCATTTGCAACAAATCTGTTAGGAATAATTACGTCTCCATATATTGCAAAAAAAGCAAATACAGAAGATGAGCTGGGTGTTTCACGATATGACATATCGAGAGCCGGTAATCCTAATCTACCAGAAAAATATGAGGAAGTATATTCTGAGGTTGATGAATTATATGAAAAAGCTATTGTCCCGATAATCTCGGCAGTTTTAAGGGATATTCCTGGAATTTCAGAAGATGGAATGGTTACAGAATATGGAAAGTATGTCATTTCAGAAATTACACCCGAGCTAACAAAATATATCATAACAAAAGCAATTGCCCCAAAAGCAAGTATAGATATAAGTGATGAAGGTGAGTTTGATTTTTCAAATGTTGATTCTGAAAAAATTACAATGCAATCTTTGGGAATTCCGTATAATTCAATGAGTGCCAAAGAAGAAGCTTCTACAGTTGTAGAAATACTACAGCAGGGTATTGAATCTATGGAGTTATCTGATTTTTCAGTAATAAAGGAAAAAATAACAAATAGATTTAAACATCGTTCATTGAATGATTTTAAAGTTGCTGAAATGATAATGGATAGGACTGAGTCAGGACTTGGATGGAGAATAGATGCTGCAAAAGATATTGCTTCAATAGATGCTGTGAGATCGGATTCTGATAATATGACTTCTGCTTGGAAGAATGTTATAAATTTTTGGAAGTTGTACAATCAATCTGTGTTAGAAATTAATCCACATGCATATACAACCGCAGAAATTACAGATTTATATGATTTATTTAAAGATGAGGATAAGACAGTATTTTCAAGTGATGCAGATGCTGAAAGAAAGTTTATTCAAGAAACAGGTATTACTGCAGTTGCAAACTATAACTACTTATTCTCTTTATTACCGGATTTATTTTCAAATTATTCATTTGAAAATGGTAATTCAAGTTGGATGTCTGCAGAAGGAAAAAATCATGAGCTAAGAAATAAGCTGGATGCAGGTTGGTCAGGAACTAATCCGGGATTTTTATTTCAAAGTCCAGAAGATGGTGTTGTAAATTCATATACATTCTTTGGAAATCATGATAAACCAAGAGCATTACATTGTTTAGCATTAGATTTAGGATTGTTTAACTCTGATTTTGCCCCTGATAAGAAATCTTCAAATATAACAGATAAAAAAGGTGAGCCGAAAACACATAGGAAAATCGCAGCCGAAGTGCTGCAAGAATATGAATCAGATATAGATTTTGATAAAGTAAATCCTATGGCAATCGCAATGGGTGCAAGATTAAATGAAGCTTTTGATAAAACAGTATCAGATTCTATTCTTAAAACAGAAATAAATAATGCTGTAAGTGATTTGGCAAAAGGTTCATTTAAAGGTAAAACTTTTGATGCAACAGCTTTTGGTACTAGACCTTTTGAAGTAGCAATAAAAAGTGTTTTTGATCAAGTTGAATATAAAACAGGTTCTTCTATACCGCAAAGGGAAGAAATAGAAGCGAAGGTGTTAGAGTCAATTCTAGTACCTGCTTTTGATCGATATTATTCTATGTATAAGCTTTTAATAACATTGCCTGGAAGTCCTACTGATTTTGCTGGTGATAGAGTTGGTGCATCAGGGTATGAAACAAAAGCAAAAAATTATTATCAACAAAACAGAAATGTTATTCATTGGGAATGGTTGAATGATAGTTCCAATAATAAATATAAATTTGTAAAGGAATTCTATGATAAGGTAAATGAATTTGCAAATTTAAGATCCAAAAGAGAGCTAAGCGCATTAAATGATGGTGCAACTGTTACATTACCCGTTGCAATAACAGAAAAACAAAAAGATGGTAAAGCAGAAGTTAAAATAAGTGAAAAACTTCAAGCAATGTTAAGATATAATGATAAAGGTTCTGTAGTTTTAACACTTCATGATTTGTCGGGTGCAAATACACCTTTATCTGATAAAATGCACAGAAGTGAAACCAAAACTGATATAACAGAAGGTTCTATATATAATAGAATTGTTCTTGATGCAGAAAATACAAATGCAAAACAAGGACTTAAACATGGTCTTGAAGTTGGTACTAAGTTTAAAAATGAACGCAGTGGAGACAATTCTACATATAAAATTGCTAAAATGAGTAAAGATGGAAAAGATTATTATTATTTGAAAAGAGAAGATTCTCAAGGTAGAGAAATACCAATTACTATTAAACCTGAAGATTATAATACTTTAATTCTTTATAAAATTTAGTAATAATAACCAGTGAAAAAATCTTTTTTCTTTGTAGTAATATAAAGAAAAAGGATTTTACTATGAAGTTACATAATACATTTTCAAACTGCATTGAAGAATTTACTCCAATAAACGGAAACAAAGTAAGCATGTATGTATGTGGACCTACAGTTTATGATTATCCACATTTAGGGCATGCAAGGTGTTATATTACTTGGGATATGTTATACAGATATCTTAAATTTTTAGGGTATGATGTAACATATTGCAGAAATATTACAGATGTCGATGACAAAATATTAAAAAAAGCAAAAGAAGAGAATACAACAGCCGAAGTAATATCAAGAAGATATTATGAAATATTTTCGGATTCAATGAAAAAATTAAATGTTTTAAAACCGGATATTGAACCTTTTGCGACAAAAACAATAGGCGAAATGATATCAATAATAAAAGATTTAATTAAAAATGATTATGCATATGAAGCAGATGGTGATGTTTATTTTAGAGTAAAAAAATTCAAAGATTATGGATTGTTAAGTAAGCAGCCGATAGAAGATTTAGTTGCAGGTGCAAGAGTAGAGACTTCTTCAATAAAAGAGGATGTTTTAGATTTTGCTCTATGGAAAAAAGATGAAGAATTTGGCTATCCAAGTCCTTGGGGGAAGGGTCGTCCTGGGTGGCATATTGAATGTAGTGCAATGTCACGTAAGCATTTAGGAAGAACAATTGATATACATGCCGGCGGAGCTGATTTGATTTTTCCTCATCATGAAAATGAAATTGCCCAAAGTGAATGTGCAAACGGTCGTAAATTTGTTAATTATTGGCTACATAATGGTTTTGTTACTATCAATAAAGAAAAAATGTCGAAATCTTTAAAGAATTTTGTTTCTATAGATGCATTATTGAATAATTATGATGCAAATACAATAAGATTATTTATTTTGACTAATCATTACAGGATGCCTGTTGAATTTTCAGATGTTGCATTAGATGGTGCAAAAGCAGGCTGGAAAAGAATTCAGACAGCTGTTAATGAAGTTGTAAGATTTGTTGATTCCAAGGAACTATCTGATGTTTCTGATTCAGAAGAAATTAATAGTTTTAAAGAAGCAATGGATAATGACTTAAATACATCAAAAGCACTTGCAGTTATATTTGATTCTGCAACAAAAGCAAATAAAGCAGTAGCTGAAAAAGATATTAATAGTGCAAAAAAATATGCTGCAATTCTATTAAAATTAACAGATGTTATGGGTTTTAATATTGAAAAAGAAAAATTGTCAGAGGAAGAATTACATAAAAGATTACAGCAAGTGGTCAATGAGATGGAATTTTTAACAGAAGATGATAAGAAGCTTACCGGTTATGATTTAATGAATAAAATAATTGAATACAGAAATAATGCCCGAAAAGAAAAAAATTGGGCAATAGCAGATAAAGTGAGAAATTTGTTGGATTCAATCTCAATTGTAATAAAAGATACAAAAGACTCAACAATTTGGGAAGAAAAATAAACACGGAACTTTTTACTCTATAATATGTCTAATAAATTGAGTAGAGAGTACGTGGAGGTATGTAAATAAAAAACACGGCATTCTTGCCGTGTTTTTTATGATAATTTTTTAGTGTGCATTACTGTGTCTTTCGAACATAGAAGGTAGAGCAATCAATAGAAAATACATTAGTGCACCGAATAACAATAAGTAGAGACCATCCATAACACATTTCCTTTTTATTAATAACTGTACATTAATACAGTACCCAAAAAGACTTTTTCTTAAACATAATTA
>CALUUL010000026.1 GCA_944323945.1 Candidatus Gastranaerophilales bacterium | reverse complement strand
AAAAAATCAAGATATATTTGAAACACAGCCCTATTGGTTCAAAAAAATCAAATTCCGACAATGTCTGTTCAATGGCAATCAAATTCCGACAATGTCTGTTCAATGGCAGTATCCGTACAAATCAATCTGGTCGTTAAATTACAGTATAAATACAACTTAAATTACAACAAATTACACAAATATTACACAAAAAATATTAAAAGGGTTTTAAGTAAAAACCTAAAACCCTTGTTATAATTGGTTGCGGGAGCTGGATTTGAACCAACGACCTTCGGGTTATGAGTTGAGAAACACTGTATTTGCAAGGGTTTTCGCCTGTAACTGCAATTTATCGGAATTTGTCCCTGTTTGTTGCAGTACATAAATTTAAAGCAAATTTTATTTTTAAATTTTATCAGATTTAATTTTGATTTATCAGAATTTTTGCAACCTTTTTGCAACCATCCTCCTTTGCATATATTCGCTCAACACTGCTTTTTAAGGGTGGGGAGGGGCAAAACCAATATAGAGCTCCCTTCAATTGGAGTCATGAAAAAATTTTGCTTTTAAAACAAATATGGCCACAACAATTTGCATTCTTTATAATAATTAGTAAATCAGATATATTTTTTATGATATGCTTATGAATATGAAAAAGTATAAATTAAAAAATGCAACCGTTATAGATTTGTTCTGTGGAGTTGGGGGCTTAACTTGTGGATTACAAAAAGCAGGATTGAATGTTGTTGCTGGTTTAGATAGTGATAATACTTGTAAGTTTGCATATGAATATAATAATAATGCCGAATTTGTAAATTGCGATATATCTGAAATTGACAGTTCTTTAATAGCTAAATATTATAAAAAAGACGATATAAAAATTTTAGTTGGTTGCGCTCCATGTCAAACTTTTTCAAGACAAACAAATAAATATAAGGATAGAACAAAAGATAAAAAATGGAATCTTTTAAAATCTTATGCCAAACATATCGAAAATATTAAACCAGACATCATATCAATGGAAAATGTTCCAGAATTAGTAAAGTTTGATATTTTTCGATATTTTTTAGATACATTAGAAAAAAATGGCTATAAGGCATCATGCCAAATTGTAGATTGTAGCAAATATGGTTTACCTCAAAAAAGAAGAAGGTTAGTATTATTAGCTTCTAAATTAGGAGAAATAAAGTTAATTCCTCCAAGCAAAAATCAAATTTGCAGAACCGTAGAAACAGCAATAAAAAATTTACCTAAATTAAAAAATGGGCAACAAGATAAAACAGACCCGTTGCATAGATGTGCGAAATTAACAGATATAAACTTAAAAAGAATAAAACAATCAACTCCTGGTGGAACTTGGCAAGATTGGGATAAAGAATTATTACCAGACTGTTATAAAAAGCCTACCGGAAAATCTTATAGTGCTGTATATGGCAGAATGAAATGGGATAGTCCATCGCCAACAATAACTACACAATTTTATATATATGGAACTGGTAGATTTGGACACCCTACTCAAAACAGGGCTTTATCATTGAGGGAAGGTGCTTTATTACAGACATTTCCTACAGATTATAAATTTACAGAACACGATGAATATTCATTAAAAGTTATAGGGCGGCACATTGGTAATGCCGTACCTGTCGATTTAGGAAAAATTATTGGAAAATCTATATTACAACATATAAAAACTATCATTGAGTAATTAAATAGCTTTGTATTGTTTCTTTTCTAAATAAGTTTTCATGGAATTTAAAAATTTGTTTAAAATTTTATAAGTATCGTTTTTGTATTTTGTTAAATCTTCTAATGTACAATCTTGCCCACACGAAGAAAATGTAATGTTTCCATGTGCCAAGAAATTTCTTTTATCTTTGATTTCGGCAATCCTATATCCACCCTTTAAAGAATCCGCGAATTTTAATTTAAATCCAAAATCCCTTGCTACTGTGCGCATTGTTTCGGCATCTACATTATTTTGGCACTCTATCTTGTATTTATCTTCAAACCGAATAAAATCTTTAAGGGTTTTATCAATGATTAATTTAACGCCTTCTCTTAGTTTTTTATTATTTGGAGATTGTAAATGTTGTCTTGTGTGTACATTTACCCATTGTTTTTTTAATCCTTCAACTAATGTTTCGTATTGAATATTTTCTTTTGCGATTTGTTGACATGCATATTGTATAGAATTTTTTACAGTTGATTCAATTAAATTATATAATAACAAAAAAGTATTTGCTTTTAATATTTTCTGTATTCTGACATCCAAACAATCATCTTGTTTTTTACGAAGGTTTTTAAGAATGTACGATTGAGAAGTTATCTGTCTTAAAAATTTATAATAGCAGTCTATTTCTTCCTTTTTTTCATTAAATTCATCAAATAATTGTTCCATTTTAATTACCCAAAAGTTTATTTCTTACAAATTCTATACGAGCATTAACTCGTTTTTTTGTGTTACTACCATCTGTTGTAACTAATTTTAAGAAATCATTTGAGCTTATCCAATTAACATCAAGATTTTGGGTTAATAAGTTTGGATTTTGTCTTAATGCCAAATTTATACCGACCGATAGAGCTTCAAATCGGACTCTTGAATTTTGTTTTGTTTTTTCATTTTTATAAAAATTATTTGCAAAATGTTGTTGAGCAAAAGTTAAGACATCCATAATTTCTTTTCTCTTGTCATTCTTCTCTTGCATTAAATCATTATCACTTAGTTGTGCCCACTGAACATTTTTCTTGACCAGATAATCATCTAAAAATCCTTGAACACTTTTGGTAAAGTTTAAATAATTATCCGAATATGCAAAGAACCTTAATACAAGTTCTTCATCTTCACGCCTAGATTTCTTTCTAGCTGTAATATCTAATACAGTAGTAAACAATGGAAGAGTAGCCACTTCTTTTATAAACTCAGTAAAAGGACCTTGGAACGCTCCTCGTCTTTTTTCCATATCTCTTAGCACATCACTGCCTGTATTTATTCTTTCAAATAAATCAAACCTTACATCTTCATCAGCTTTTTCTGTCAAAACTATCGCACGAATTGTTTTATTTAAAAATCTTTTACGTCTAGATTCCAATAAATCTTTAAAATATTTGCCATTTAGTTTAGGCAATTTTTCCAGATTTTGCAATTTTAATTCTTCTTTACAATAATCCAAATCTGGCAAATCTAATTTAGAATCATTTTTGCAGAAAGAATAAATGGTTAATAATCTTTGTACACCATCAACTATCTCTAAATCGCCACTTTCCGTATCAGCTAAAAACAAATATGGAATAGGAATATTAATAAGCAACGATTCAATGAGCTTAGACTTTTTATTTTCTCCCCATACAAATTTTCTTTGATATTGAGGAATAAATATTTCCCCCTTTTTTAACTTAGATAAAATAACTTCAATAGTGAATTCATGAGTATCATAATCAACCGTTTTTAATTGATTTATAATTTCTTCTTCAATTTGTTCTGAGATATTAGACATGACACAATCCTCTCATTTATTCTAGCATATAAATATCTTTAAGCGACCCATACAAGACAACGCGTTGGATAGGAATACAATAAAATTAAAATATAAAACATATAATTTGGACTACAAGAATAATTATACCGAAATAATTAATAAATTTAAACAGGCAATGGTTGAATTTTGCAATTTTATCTACAAAATATCCTGATAGAAAAATTACATTTAGTTAAATTACAACACATAAAAATAAAGTCAAAACAACGCATTAATTATCACTTTACCTTGATACATGGCGTCAAAATTATAAAAAAATGAAAAATCGTATTTACAACTAGTTCTAATATTTAGTTCTAACACTTACAACCAACGTAAACAAACATAGTGCACAGAATTTTACTTTTGCGTTATTGTACGATTATGGCTTAAATCTACACAATATCGTTGGGACGCCTGTATAGATTAGCATAAACAGCTAGATATACGCATATAAACACAAAGGAGTAAATTTTAATGCACGATAAAAAATCGTTAAAACTATTAGAAAACAAAATTTCGGACGCAAGAATGATTTTGTACGATTTAAAAGTGTTCATTAAATTAGGCGCCCTTGCGAGTGATTCAGGTGTTATAGATGAAAATTTGCAACTTGATAAATCAGGTGACGATTATTACATACTTTTTAAAACATTAAACAAAAAATTGCAAAAAGCTATTGATATTTTGCAGACTTAAAGCTCTTCAAACAGATTAGACGGTTTAATTCCTAATGCTCTTGCGATTTTAAACACATTTTCAACGGTTGTATTTCTTTCTCCTCTTTCAATCATACCTATAAAATTAGGCGACATATCAAGAATTTCAGCTAATTCAAGTTGGGTTAAACCATTATCTCGTCTTATAAATTTCAACCTCTTGCCAAATTTTTGTAAATCTTTTTTGCTCATATTGAAATTTTCGTGGTAATATAAAATCAAATAAACAAACCAAGCGTGCGATTTTATCCACAAATGTTTAATTATCAAGTCTTATCTAGGTATAACTAAAAGTAGTAAAGGTGGTTTTATGAAAAAATATTTAGCTTTATTTATATTGTTTGTATCTCTATCAACAGTTTCGGGGGCCCAAGCCAAAAACCCCACAGTAAAAGATATAAATGAGATAGGGTTTAATATTTTGGAATCAAATAAAATACAAAAAAGAATGGTTTTCAAAAATACAAGCGAAATCAAAAACCCAAGACTCATATTAGACTACAAGCCTGAAAGCATAGGACTTGATTATACAGGCAGAATAATTTGGGTATACGGAGATGTGCTGAGTTCAACAGATAATAATGATGAACTAGCAGGACTTTTAAGTTATGGCATAGCAATGGCAGAAAATTCATACAAAGGACTATTCAGAGGTTTCTTTTCACACGCTTCTTATTTAGCTGGGTCTAAAAGAAAAGAAACAGATGCCGATATAAAAGCCGTTGATTATATGGTTAAAGCCGGTTACAATCCACTTGCATTGATTACAATTTATAGCAAAACACTTGCACAAACTCGTTATGAATGGTGTCATCTTCAACCCTTAGCCACCAAGAGAATGATAAATATATACGAACATATTGCAAACAATTACCCTCAATATCTTGCCAATAATGCTTATGCGAATAATATCTATTACAAAAATTTCTTACACAACACAACCAAGGAAATGAAAAAACTAGAAAAGAAAATGAGCAAAAAGAACAGGGCGATTTAATGATAAAATTACTTTTTTTAATTATTGTTTTTATAGTTTTTCTCATAATAAAGTTTATATCGGCAGGTGTCGGCCTTTTAGGCACTATGGTAGACAAAAAGGGTACATTTATTAATCATGCAAAGCAATACTTAAAATACGCACCAATAAGCTATGCTGCACTATCTCCATATTTAACAAGACTTATTGATATGGTTTTTGAATATTCTAAGGAAAAAAACTATGGGATTACAGATGAAGTAGATGTCCTTGAAGCCAGCTTGCATACTTGTGTTATGAGAATATCAGAAAGCGAAATAAATTTACTACCATATAATAAATCATTGCCCATGGCAGATGGTTTCATTGTGGCTACAAATTTCATGAATGAAATCAACATAGAAACTGTAATATCGCCTACTAAAAATGCCAATAATTGCACAGAGAAGAAAACCTCTCAAATTGTATATGACATGATAAATATTCAAAAAATTGAAGAATGCGCAAGAGATATGCGTGCTAAAGAAAATATTACATATAATGAATCAATTTATTTTGCAATAACATCTTTATGTGCATTCTTAATATCTTCGCCGGCTTTAAAAACTGAAAGTAATATACAAAAACTTACAAAAATTGTTGAAGATAATTTTCCTCAAATGTCGCCATTAATTGCTCATGCTATTTCAGGTGGTTTTGATTTTGTTGAACACATTGCATATAATGCAAAAATTATTGTTAAAGATGAAAAAAAGACACCCAAAGAAGCAACTTACTTAGCTATTTGCACATTTTATGATGATTTAAAAGATAAAAATAGCACTCATGGCATTAAAGAACTTATGCAAATTGTTCAAATAATATATCCAGAGTTATTAAATGAAATAATGACTTATATAGCTTGGAAGTATGATTCAAATTTAGTATTTGGAGCTGACTTTGATGAAGAAATGGAGAAAAGGCATTCATAAATTTATACTATTTGAGTGCAACAAAATTATTTAATTTCTAGTTACGGCGTCTTCTAAAAGCATTAATTCTATTGAATACAAATAAAAAGACCAAAATTTTTATATAATTATTAAGCGCATATTACTTGAAACAGTATAGGTATTTTTATATAAGTTTAAAAGTTTTTAGATATAGACATCATTGTCTATATCTTCTTTTTTACAAATATAGACAATGGTGTCTCATTTCTAACTACGAGCTGAATGGTATAATCAAAAACAAGATATAACAATTCATGCTAAAGGAGGCAAAATGAGTATCAAAAATTTTATTGAAACAACGCAACAAGATTTTAGCCAAGAGGATTTAATAAATTTATTGAGAACACCAGAATGGCTTATAGAGCACTCATTATATATGGACAACAGGGAAAATAAATGTTTTTGCTCGTTTAATGGAAAGGTATTGAAACTCTCTTGTCGGCTTTTTAAAACATTGTATTTACTAGCCAAAGAGCCTAATAAATCTCATTACATAGATGAATATAGTTATGACAATGAACGCCAAATCATAAGAAGGATTTTGAAAGTATTTAGAAATGCAGGTTTTGCAGAAAAAATTATAACTAAAATTAGAGGTATTGAAGGTTACAGAATTAATACAGCTGTAATACCTGAAATGTTTATAATTACAAAATAAGTTATGTCACAAATAGATTAAAAATTGTCACAAATTTGTATTTAGACCCAAATTTAAAAAAACAGGATAATCGTCATACAAGGAGAAAATGTATGACGATTATTATTTATAAAAAAAAGTTCCTGTTAAAACTAAGAATCTAAATAAATTACTGGTCATCGGTTATTTCGGTTAATACGGTTATTAAGTTTTTATTTTTTTAATTTAAAAAACATAAAAAAAGTAAAAACAAATAAATATAAATAAAATATTTTAAAAATTTTATTAACCGAAATAACCACTTTTATTGCAGATACATAATTTAAAAAGGAGAAATTTCTTATGAAAGAATACAATAAACTTCTCTTGGCGTTAAATATGGCTTCAAAAGTAATTATTAAATCAGAGGACGCCAAGACAATTAAAACGATTAAAAATATAACAAAAGAAAAATTTGATAAATTGGCAAGGCAACATTTGCTTGGGCAAGTGCGTTTAGGCGTAACACCTGAAATATTAGGACAAGAAGATAAAATCTTATTTGGTTGCATAGATATTGATTGTCCTGATATGTCAAATGATGAAAAATATGATTTAGCTTTAAACTTAAAAAACAAGTTGCTTGAAGATTATGGGCTTATAGCTTTTATTGAAACATCAAAATCGAAGGGTTTTCATGTTTGGGCACCTTTTTTGATTCCGCAAGAAAGAAGTTTTATAAAAAATATACTCCAAGATGTTATCACCAGTGTAACAGACCATTCAATTTCAAATGGTGTAATTGAAGTCTTTCCAAAGGGAGATAAGGGCAATGCCATATTCCTGCCGTTCTTTGGAATGTTTAAAAATGAAAATACCCTAAACGAAAGCTACTTTGCACAAAAGAAAAATACTTTTGTGAAAGGTAAGAAAATGAAGGTTATCAAAAATCCTTTAGAAGCAATTCGTCAAGTTATGCGGCAAAATGACTCAATGTTACCAATACTCAAAGAGCTTGGCATATACCCTGGATGCGTTAGAAAAGCCTTTTTTGAATGGAAAAAAGGTAGTCGTCATTATTTAACAATGGCTATTGCAGGCGTTTTAAAAAAAATATTAAATACGCCTGAGGAAGAAGCAATAAATTTGATTAAACTAATTGCTCAACATAATCATGATGAAGAAATTAACGACAGAATTAGTGCGGTTAAGAGTACATACAAAAGTGATGAAATTGCAGGTTGTTCTATTATGCAAGGCAATAACGAAAATATTACAATCAGCGGCACACTTTGTACTGAAAATTGCGAACTTGTTACAAAAGCCTACACTGTTAAAGATAAAGTTAGAAACCTCCAGATGGCAAACAAGGGGCATGTGTTGAAAGACGCAGTTGTTCAATTGGTAATTAAAACAATAGAAGAAACTGGCAAAATTTATGCCTCAAACCACAAGTACTACTTATTTATCGATGACGAAAAAGAAATGATTCCAATACTAAGAGATTCAATGAGTTTAATGAATCTGATGACCAAGTGGGGAATAAATGCAGCAGAACCTTTGTATAAGTATGTTTATCATGAATTAATTGCTTTTGCTGCAGAAAATGCCACAAATGTTGATATACACAAATTTGCTTATTATGACAGTAAAAAATTTGCGTTATATCTCTACAATACCTCAAAATCCATATTTAAAATTACAGAGGACAATATCACAACTATCGAAAACGGCGATGAAGGTATTTTATTTGAAGAAATGAACAATTATCAGCCTTTTAAGATTGTTGAATTTAAAAAAGATGCAAATTGTTTACTCGATATTATCATCAAAGACCTTAATTTAGACAACAGCAATCCAAACATTAATCAGTGCAAGCTTGTCGAAATTTGGTTTTATTGCTTATTCTTCGAATCAATTATGCCGACAAAACCGTTACTTGTAACTATAGGCGAAAAAGGGAGCGGAAAATCATCGATTTTAAGACGCATGGGCAAGCTTTTAATGGGTGAGAAATTCAATGTAACATCTACAACTCCGGACCACAAAAACCTTATTACGCTTATTACAAACAATTACTTAATTGTATTGGACAATATGGATTCACCTACCACACAAATAAACGACTCATTGGCAAGAATTGCAACCGGCCAAGTTATAATGGTAAGAGATTATTACACTACAAATACCCAAATTGAATATGAAGCAAAATGCTATGTTGCTCTAACGTCAAGAAAACCGCAATTTACAAGAGATGATGTTGCAGACCGTTTGATTTGCATATATCTTGGACGCCTTGAAAATAAATTTATAGCCGAAAAAGACCTTGATAAAGAAATAATGGAATCACGTGATGAAGTTATGAGTTATGTTATATCAAGGCTACAAATAATTATAAAAAACCTTAAAAAGAATGACAATAAAACTTTTAAACATGCTTTTAGAATAGCTGATTTTGCAGACTTTGCACTTAAAAGTGTTGACAGCGAAACAGAACAAAATATACTAAAAAATCTTTTTTCTGCTCTTGTCCAGCAACAGAAAGAATTCGCAACTCAAGATGATATTATTTACACGTTATTGAAAGAAATTATAAGTAATAAGTTTAACTTAAGCCAAAAATTTTCAGCATCTGAATTGTATAGGAAATTCAAGCATACGGCAGAAGCCTTAGAGCTTGATAGATTTTTCAATAGCATATATTCTAATCCAAAGGCTTTGACAACTCACCTTATGAATATTCAAAGCAATATTTCAAAAGAAATTATCATTTACAGACAAAAAGGACACGGGAACAATTATTTTTACTCTTTTATTAGAGTTGATGACACAAAACCATTATCCCCAAATGAAGCAGTAGAAATGCTTATGGATAGAGATGCTGATAAACAAATAAATGCTTACAATAAGTTCTTAAAGGACAAAGGGGGCAAGAATGAATAAATTATATCCCGTTTTTGAAGCTGCTATTATGCTGCACATCTCAGAAAGTACACTTTACAGGTGGATTCATCAACGAAAAATTGAGTATATCAAAATTGGCTCTAGGGTACTGTTTACTGATGAAATACTAAATAACTATATCAAGAAAAACACAGTTACGACTGAGCAAACTTAGTTTTCACAGCACTATAAGCACCGTGCTACCACAATTGTACGGTGCTCTTTTAATTCAGTATAAAAATTCAAGTTAGCAAAATTTAGCAAAAGGGCTTACAAATCCCTAAAAACGCGACAAAATTAAAGTAGGAGTTAACAAAATGTCCATAAGAAAAAACAAAAAAACAAACAAATGGGAATTTGACTACAAAGACCTTAGAGGTAAACGTCAAATTAAAAAAGGCTTTAAAAACTAAGGCAGAAGCACAAATAGCTCTTAATAAAATGGTCGAGTATTTAAACAAAGGTTTAAATCCTGTTAATGCAAAAATTACCCTAAAAGAAGCGGGCGAGCTATATTTGCGACTCCATGCTAGTTCAAATTGCAAGCCCTCTACCTACAAAACCTACTGTGGATACTTACAAAACCTTTTAGTTCCCTTCTTTGGCGAACTTAATATCAATGAAATCAGCCCCATACTTATAAAAGAATTTATAAAGCAAATGCAAGACAAAGGACGCCAAAACTCAACAATCAACAAATACGTAAAATTTATAAGTGCAATCTATAATTTTATGATAGATAGCGATGCTGCAACAAGAAATCCCGTTGCACGAATTAAACCTTTAAAAGAAATTAAAAATGACAAGATTAGAGCTCTATCAACGCAAGAAGTCCAAGCCTTATTATCAAAGACAAAAGTTGTTTACCCAGATTTTTACCCAATGTTATTTACTGCTTTATTTACAGGGATGAGAAGAGGGGAGCTGTTAGCTCTTACGTGGGATTCTATAAACTGGGTTAAGGGTAAAATCACTGTTGATAAAAACTATGTCAATGGCAGATTAGGGACACCTAAGTCAAGTAAAGCAAGATATGTTGATATGAGTGATGAACTTACTAGAGTACTAAAACAATGGCGTCTTGCTTGTCCTTGTGGCGAATTAAATCTTGTGTTTCCCAATAGCGAAGGCAAATACCAAAGTGCAGATAATATGATAAAAAGAAGATTTATACCTTCATTAAATCGCGCCAGCATTGATTCAATTCGTTTCCACGATTTAAGACATACTTATGCTAGTTTACTTCTTGCTAACGGCGCCCCAATGAAGTATGTTCAGACTCAACTGGGACACGCTTCAATTACTATGACAATGGATTTATATACCCACTTGTTGCCGGAAGTTAATGACAAGTGTGTTAATCTCTTAAATAACATCGTAAATCAATCTATAAAACAACAAGACAAGTACAGAATATTTGGCACTTAAATTTAAAAGATTAAGTTTTATATTTAAACTCTTGACTATGCAGCAGATTTGCAGTTTACTCTTTTGAAATTTGAACAAAACTCGTCATAGTATGAGGAGTTAAATTTGCGATTTTAGTATCACATTTGCTAAATTGTTTTGCTATATAATTATCAATATGGGAAACGGAAGTAAACCAAGTAAAATCAGTAGAACCATTGCTACTACCACATAAAATGTAATCTAATTTGGTTAAGGGCTTGATAGCCTGAATAAATTCAGCACAATATAATAAGAATAAAGGCTTACCATTCTCACTATTAAAATTCCCCAAGACCGTTGTGTCTTCAATGCAAAATAAAATTTCTACATTAGATGTATTCGCAATAATCTTTTCTTTCTTTAGAGAATCTATATAGTAATTAATCTTTTTATAGTGATTATTTAGATTGTTTATTGCATTATTAACATAATTTTCAATTGTATAATCACATTTTATTTCATCATGGTAGATTTCAAATTCTTTATGCGAGCTAGGCTTCTTATTTGATGCTCTAAAAAGTTCTTGTCGATTGGTACTACCCTTTGAATTTTTACGAGAAGAATCAAACTCAAAATGTTCAATAATTAAGACATTGTCTTCATATTTACAAAAGCCATCAGGTCGGTCAAGAAGATTAATTCCCGAATTAAAAAAATCAGACAATTTTTTAAATTCGATTTCTTGGTTTCCTTCAAGCGCTAAATCTTTATTGATAACATATTTATATAAAAAACTTTTAAGCTCATCACTCATATATAAACTCTTTAAAAATTCATGCAACCTTTTTGCAACTTTTGCTAATTTTCGCACTAAAAAAGGG
Organism: Candidatus Gastranaerophilales bacterium; assembly: GCA_944323945.1. The sequence goes on along the minus strand of CALUUL010000026.1, from coordinate 11,172 downwards.
CTCAGTCAAATGCCTGAAACCCTTGATTTTACTTGGTTGCGGGAGCTGGATTTGAACCAACGACCTTCGGGTTATGAGGAGTCCCTCGTATTGCACACCCCGCAACGGTTTAACACGATTTGCCACGAAATTTAACTTTATTTTATAAATTTTTGCATTCTTTCACTAGATTGATTAAACTTCGCTAAACTCATGTGCTTGGTAATGTGTTGTAATATTTTTATTGTATTATTATAAGAAAGGGGGCAGTATAATGGATATCGAGTTTAATGGAAGATATAAAGCAGTTACATCTTTTGAATTAAAAAATTTGCCTAATTTAACAATTATAACCGGTAGAAATGGAGCTGGAAAATCACAATTACTAGAACTATTAAATTATCAATACTATACTCAAGACAAAAACAATAAAATCGTAATTACACCCGAAATTAAAAATAAAATTTTATTAAAATCACATTTTAGTTTATCACATCTTGAATCAATTAATCTTTTGAAATTGCAAGATATACTTACTAATTACTCAACAAATAATAACTTTGCTCCTCAATCTCACATTGACAAATTGAAAGCAAGATTCGGGAAGCAAGGTATTTTGGGTATTCGTAATCAAAAAATCGATATTAATGAATTACTAGGTGATTTTTCATACCAAAAATTTTTCAATAATTATCAAAACGACATAAGAGAACCAAATCTTGGACTAGAAGTATTGTTTTTTGTCTACTATTATCAATATGTATTAAAAAAAATGAATTATGCTAATGAGAATAAAAACACAAACGATAAGGAAATTGTGCAAGATTTGGGAACACCTCCTTGGGACATTGTCAATGAATTTCTAGAAATGATTAACTCGCCTTACAAAATAAATAATCCAATTGAAGAATTAGGAAACAACATAATCGGGCAGTACAACCCTGCATTTATTGATAAAAAGAGGGGTATTAAAATCACCAGCTTGTCTAATTTATCATCTGGGGAAAATATTATGGTTTCGCTAGCTTTTTGGTTATATGCAGCAAGGAATCAAAATATATTTCCGGATTTAATATTGTTAGATGAACCAGATGCACATTTACACCCCGAATTTATAAAACAATTTCTAAATATTCTTGAAAAAATATGTCGCAAGTATAATACACATATAATTATGACAACACATTCACCCGTAACAATTGCATTAGCACAACCAAATTCAGTATATGAAATGCAAAAACACGATACCCCAAGAATTATTCAATCAAAATCAGTATTAAGTTCTATCAACATGCTCTGCTCTGGCTTATTGGTTTTTCAGCCAAACAAAAAGTATATTATAACCGAAGATAAAACAGATTCAAAAACATATACCGCAATTTACAAGATTTTAATAAGAAGAAAATTAATCAAAGATGATACACAACTCGTATTTCTTCCAATTTCTAATTGGTCTACCAATTCTACAGGTGGAAAAAATAAGGTTATTGAATTTGTTAATAAAATTCAGGATATAAACAAAGACAACGGGATTGTTGTAAATGGGTTATTAGATTATGATAATGGTTCAGCAACTTTAAATAATAGTAATATCAAATATATAAACAGATATAGTATTGAAAACTATTTATTAGACCCTATAAATATTTTTGCTTCGATACTTAAAATCTACAATATAGATAATATACCTATAACTGTAGGTGAAGAAGGTAATATAAAAAATTTAGAACAAGAACAACTGCAATTAATTGTCGATAAAATATGTTCAGAAATTATCAAAAAAATGCCTGTTGAAAAACAAACAGAAAACGTTACAAGGACTATAAAATACATAAATGAAAAAGAAATACGTTGTCCCAAATGGTTATTTAATACAAACGGACATGATTTGTTGGTATATTGTCAGAACGCTTTTACTGGTGGCAATAAAATTATTTATCATGATAACTTAATAAACAATTTAAAACGCACGCAAATGGTATCTGAGGATTTTATACAATTATTTAATGATATAATAGATTCAAATATTTCTTGCAATGTTAGTTAATTATACATCCCTTCCAACTTCGTCAATTCTTGCTCTGCGAAATCTTGCAACACATGCCCGTAAATATCGAGTGTAATTTGAATACTTGCGTGTCCTAATAATTCTGATACAACTTTTATATGCACACCGCTTTCCAAGGCTCTTGTTGCAAAGGTGTGTCGAATTGCATGAACTGTTCTATGCGGTATATCTAACTTTTTCTGAATTCTTGCAAAATTATCCAAAAAAGTACCTGTGTCTGTAAAATATCCGTCTTGTCGCGGAAATACAAGATTAAATCTATAATAATCACTACCTAGCTTTTTTCTAATTTTATCTTGTTCATTTTTGTATTTTTCAAGGTCTTTCATTAGTTGCGGCAACACCTTTATTGTACGAGTTGAAGTTTTGGTCTTTGTGTCATAAACAAAATCGAGCAGGGTTTTTGTATCTGCTTTATGGCTGAAATTTTTGTTTCTTTGCACTTGTTTATTAACTCTAACCGTATTTTTATCAAAATTTATACAATCCCAAGTTAAGCCTAATAACTCGCCCGCTCTCAGCCCAGTATAAAAATCAAATTTAATTGCCATACCATAATAGTAATTCGGACATTCGGCAATGATTTTTTGTTGTTCTTCTCGACTAAAAACTTCTATTTCCTTTTTACCCTCTCGTCTTAATTTCACTGTTAATAATGGGTTTTTTATAATTAACCCCTCATTAAGCGCATAATTTATTCCACTACTTAAAACCAAATGTATATTTTCAACTGTTTTGGGTGCTAATCCGCCTTTACCGTTTAATCTACCGTCAGCATATAAAAAATTATAAAAATTTCTAACATCTTCTCTGGAAAGTTCTGCAAGTGGAATATTTCCGATTTGAGGCTTAATATGTCGTCTTATAATCATCTCATAGCTTTGACTTGTAGATAATCTAAGGTTGTTTACAACATTTTTATAAAACCAATCTTCAAAAAAATCGCCAACTTTTATAGCATTTGTTGTAACATTAATACCTGCTCTATGTTTATCCATTAAATCTTTTAAAAGTTGTCTGACTTCTCTTTCAGTTTTAGCTCTGCAAGTTTTAAATCTTCTGTTACCTTTTGAATCGTGCCCTATTTCAAATTTTCCAACCCAGCGACCACTACGCTGTTCTTTATATATGCAACCCTCGCCGTTACTTCTTCTTTTTGCCATTATGCTATTTCCTTTCTTTTCTCTTCATTGATAAAATTGTAGAATGTATTAGGTTTTAAATTTAACAATTCACAAGCCTTTTTGCCTGTAATTTTCCGAGTAAGCCAATCATTATAAACTTCTTGCCAATTATCAGGCTTTTTGATTTTCTTTCTACCTTTGTACTTACCCTCTTTTTTAGCCTGCGCGATACCGTCTTTTTGCCTTTCTAATAAATTTTCACGCTCAAATTCATAAATCGCACCAAGCATTGTAACCATTAACTTGCCGCTTGGCGTGCTTGTATCTAATTGCTCTTTAATACTTACCAGCTTTACATTTTTATTTTTGAGTTTTTCAATAATTCTCAATAAATCTTGCGTACTTCTTGCAAGTCTTGAAAAATCTTTTATGAAAACAACGTCGCCTTCTCTAACATAGTCAAGCATTTCAAGAAGTTTTGGACGATTAGCATTTTTACCGCTAACTTTTTCCTCAAAAAATTTATCAATATTGTATTGTTTTAAAATTTCTTTTTGACTTTCGGTGCTTTGTTCTTGTGTGCTTACTCTTATGTAAGCAATCCTTTTTCCTTGTGTAGTCATCGTTTTAGCCTCCTTTTACATTACATTTGCATTATTGGATATTGATGTTTTAAAGTAAAGACTTCCCCAAACACCTTTTTAAAAATTAAAAAATCAACTCTAAACAAACACTTTTCAAATGGTTGAGAGATGTTGGTTTAGGCTATAACCTATTCAAAGACATTTCTTAATCAAGTTTCGTTAAGTTAATGATTTTTATACACGCATTCTCTGAACATATTTTAAAAGTTTGTAATTTTATGTGGCTTGATATATTTTAAGTAGAAAACTCTTCTTAAATAGCCTTATGGCAACTTCTATTGAAACAATACTTATTGAGTTTATTTATCTTGTAGTTTGTTTTACAATTTTATGATTTTTCAATAAAATAGGCGTTCATAATTGATATTACAGTGTTTTAGCATATTTGAGTATAAGCTTTGCCAAAATAAAAATTTTTAATATTTTTATTATCAACTAATAACAATATTAACTTTATTATTATTCTTGCTTATACTCAATTACTACTATTTATTATTAATTACACATGTATTTTTACAGTTGCTAGTTTTCTTCTAACATCTAAGCTATGCGGCTATCGTTTCTGTATAAATTATGAAAATAAATGTTATCTTTTTGCTTAATTGAAAGCCTGCTAATCTTTTTAAAATCAAGTGATATTGTATTAGTAAAATCATCGACAAATCTTAATGAATGCGCCTGTCTAACGATATATTGAAAGAAATATAATGGTTTGTTATTTGTTATGTCAAAAGCCCGCGAGCTTTCCGCGCCAAATTTTTTAGTTATGCTTGAGACAATTTTATCAGATATCAACTTTTCTTTTTCCGTATAAGCAATTAATATGTGCAAATGAGGCAAAACTGTTTCAGGGTATTGAAATGGTTTCAACTTAGAAACAAGTTGCCTTTTAGGTCTTCCTTTTTTGCCATTATGAAAAAATACATATTCGCCGAATTTTAAACTTAATTCACTTACTGCAAATACGCAAGTAAATGGAATTTTTGTCTTTTTAGCAAACCTATCCATTGTCATTTTTAATCGATTTGCTTCCTTTTGAGCCTCGTGTAAGTTTCTAAATTTAATTGAATGTTCCACATTTATAAACCTAATATCCATAATGAAAGTTCCCTCCTTTGCCTGTGTGTAAGTTTTATTCTTTTGTTTTTAATTACCCAATTTTTATAATCTTTGTAGGTTAAATATTTTCTACCCAAACTATCTTTTTGAAGCAGCGAATTAAAAGTTTTATCCTTATCAAGCCATTCTTTCATTTTTGCATTAGAGTAAATACTTATTAACCTTGAAAGCGCATAAACAACTTGATGATAACCAATTAAACTTTCGTCTGTTACATCTGCTGAATAAACCCAAGTAATTTCATGTTCTGTATTTGAAATTGCAAATAATCCCAGTGGGCAATCATATGAATTAAGCTGTCCTCTTTCGATAGTGTCAGGATTGTAGTTTTTGTGTGTCCTGTGATAATAACTTGGCATAGTTACACCACCTTTCCGACATTTTTCATAACCCATTCATTAAAATCGTTAGCAAGTATGTATTTCTTGCCGCCGATTTGGATTACAGGAAAGCCTTCAAGTTTACATAATCTGTAAACTGTATTTATGCCAATTCTGAAAGTTTTAGAAAATTCTTTAACTGTGAACATATTTGCATAAATCCTGCCCTTACAGTTTTGCCTGATGTCTTCCATAGTATCAAGCATTCTAAAACGGTTTGGCGGAAGTCGATTTTCCATAAAAATTTTCTCCTTTCAAATTTATATCCAAGTATTCACTGACACTTAGAAAGAAAGGATAAGTTCTTTATTATTTAACTAAATATTAGCGGGCATAAAATTTAACAATACTTAAACCTCTCTTCTAAGGTGACCTCTGTTTGATAACCGAGCATGAAGTCAAAACTGCTGGGGAGTATTTAAGTAAGGGAAATACCCAAAATCTAATATTCAGTTTTCAATCTGCAATTTGTGTTCACATCTTAACAGGTCGAGTAAAAATTTTCAAGGGGTGTTAAACCCGAAGGGATGTGTGAAAATAAATTTAAAAAATCCACTAGATGAAAGCTTTAGGGTATTTTTAATTGTTACAAAACTTAATCATAAGCACAAAATTTTTCTATTTCTCCATAAAATTCCCTATTTTATACTCCTAAAATCGGGGGAGAAATACTGCTCAAATTTATATGCGATAAATATATCTACATATTCATCACCAATTTTTGCCATTCAAATAGAACTAAAATATTTTGTATAACAATAAAAAGTATCATTTTAATAAATTAATCCCTGTGTCGAAAAGAGAAGGTTTGTTTATTTTTATATCTAACACTTGTTTCTGTTCAGGACTTATTCTTTGCAAAATAATATTTTCAAGTTTAATTATAGTCATATAAACATCAATATCGTTATATTTTAGAGCTAATGATTTGGCTTTATTTATATCAATATATGCTTTCTCAAATTCATTATTTAAATATTCCATATAGGCGATATTGTTATACACTTCTCCATGAAAAGTTGTAACGTAAAATGTATTGTCATATTTTTCATATACCTTAAGAGTGTTCAACAATTTTTTAGCCTTAATAAAATCTTTTGACAGAAAAGCTACATACGCTTTGGTAAAATTATCACTATATTGATTCGTTATATTAATCGCTTCCTCGTTTTTATTTAATGAAAATAAGCATTCTGCTTGCAACACTTTTATGTCGGTAATATCAGTTTTAGCGTCCATATATTTGTATACTTTTTCAAAATAATCATTAATTACATTAATAGCTAAATCATATTGTTTGTTCATAAAGTATGCTAATGCAAGATTATAATACATATTTTGCTCGTGTGGAGTTTCTTTTATTGCAATCTGCATATGCTTTATTGCGTCTTCATAATAACCATTTCTTATTAAAGAAACGGCATAATCATTATGATTTTTCTTATTGTTTTTTAATGTAAATTTATTACGAATAGGGGCAAACAAAAAATAAGTAGAAGCGTCCTCATAAGTTAGTGGGCTTTTTGATGTTATTATTAATTCTTTGATATTTTTAGGACTTTCTTTAAATTCTGATACATCTAAGGTTTTTAATCCTAATTTTAAAGATTCTTCATAGTCAGATAATGCACCACTGTAATCACCAATTGCATATTTGATTAAACTTCTTTCATAAAACAACATAGCAGTTGCTGGGTAGTTATCCAGATAAAGATTATATAGTTTTAAACTATCTTTATACTTCTTATCTAAATATAATTTATAGGCATTAGTGAAAAACTTTGCCCTATTGTATTTCATCTCTGTTTCTAATTTCCACATTTTTAATTCAAATGTCTCTAATTTATCTAACGCTATCGAACCATTTGCAGATAAAACTGTAAAAAATAAAAATAAAACAAGAATATTTTTAAAATTACGCATACTAACCTCCATTTTAAATCATTATTGCAAAATAAATTGAGTACAATTTAATAATATATGAATTGAAATCATTTTACAACTTTTAAATGAGTTCAATTAAGTTCATTTAACAAATTTTCAATCTACCATGAAATAGAGGATTTAAAATGAACAAAAAAGAGCTATTAGGTAGAAGATTAAGAGAATTAAGAAAAAGAAAGGGTATTAACCAAGAAAAGTTAGCAGAACTAATTAATGTCGACCCGACAACCATTAGCAATATTGAAAATGGCAAGAATTACCCTTCTATGATAAATCTTGAAAACTTACTAGCAGTTCTTGATAGTTCATTCTTAGACGCATTTGATTTTGAGCATAAAAATACTGATGCCGATTTACTTACCCAAATTAATCAAAAACTAAAAGACAATCCAGACAAAATAGAAGATTTTTATAAAATTGTTGTTGCGCTTACTAAATAACAATCTTTAGACTTTTTATTTTTAAATGTAATTTTATACCTCGCCGCCGCAAAACATTTCATCATTCGCCCGAGAATGCTCTCATCTGAATTTATCAGGGCGGGGTTTTTCAAACCGAGAAAAGCGGATTGCGAGCGGAGGCTGAGGGCTTGCGATGAGCAAGACCGCAATGCCGTTCATCGCGAGCAACCAAGCAATCTCAGAATGGGAAAACTTATTTCCTCGACCAAGAAACCTCATCACACAATGAGAGGGGCTGTATGGGGTGGCTTTTGAAAATCTTTACATAACTTATTCGATTAAACTTAGGCTGCAAGTGATTTTAAGTTCATTTAATTCTATTGTGTTGTAAAATGTGTTGTATTTACGAAAAAACTGGCTTTTAGTAAATCTCTAAAAGCCAGTTATATCAATTGGTTGCGGGAGCTGGATTTGAACCAACGACCTTCGGGTTATGAGCCCGACGAGCTACCAGACTGCTCCATCCCGCGATATTAAATTTTCATATCGAGCGAACACGCTCAACAATTATATTATCAAATGCTGAATATGAAAAATCAACCCCATGATTTTTTATTTAAAAATTCACATTCCCTACAATTATTATCAGGGAAATTGTAAGTGTGGCGGATTTAGATGTTTTTTAGGATGTCTGCGGCGGTGAAAATAAACTTACGGCAGCAAATAAAATCCGTATTAATTATAAATATAGTATTAAGTATTCTATAAATACCAATAATACTTATTATATCAAGCAAGAAAGTAAATCTAAAAAGCCTCTTATGAGCCGACGAGCTACCCAGTATAACTACAACTATTATTGTTATTTCGGGCTTTTTATGCTACAATTAATTTAATAATAGGTTTAATATGGTTGTAAAATGTACTTCGATAAATCCAGAAATTTTGAAATGGGCAAGAGAATCAGCAGGATATACTCTTGAAGATATTTGTGTGACAATAAAAAAGTATAACGATTGGGAAAATGGAACTGATTTTCCAACTTATGCTGAACTTGAAAAAATTGCAAGCAAATACAAAAGACCTTTGGCAATATTCTTTTTTCCTGAAGCACCAAAAGAAATTTCACAAAAAAAATCATTCAGAACTATTCCTGAATATGAGTTTGATAACCTTCCACCAACGATTAAGTTTCTTTTTAGAAAAGGTTTATCAATGCAGGAAAATCTTAAAGAATTGAACAATAATAAAAATACTGAATATACAACTTTTACAAAATCTTTAGGCAATATTACAGACTTTAGCGCTAAAAATATAGAAAAAATAAGAAAATTATTAGATGTCTCATTTGACATTCAATTCAAAACTAGCAATAGAGATGAAATGTTCGAAATATGGAGAAATGCTTTTGCCAATATCGGAATATATGTTTTTAAGGAAGCTTTCAAAGATAATAATGTTGGAGGATTTTGTTTATATGATGAAATGTATCCAATAATATTTGTAAACAATTCTACAACCAAAAACAGGCAAATATTTACATTGTTTCATGAATTAGCGCATTTGCTTTTAAGAGGAAATCATATTGATTTGTCAGATAGAAATTATGTAGATAACTTACCCAATAATACAAAAAGAATTGAAATAATTTGCAATAAATTTGCTGGAAACTTCTTGGTACCGGACTCGTTATTAAACACTATTGTAAAAAATTCAACAGTATCAGAAAGATATATTGAACAGTTATCTGATAAGTTTTCTGTTAGTCAAGAGGTTATTGCTAGAAAATTATTAGATAAAAATATAATTACACAATCATTATATAAAAATATCTCTGAACAAATGAAAGAAATAGCTACAAAACACTCTAATAATAAGGGTGGAAACTATTATTATAATCAAATTACGTACTTAGGAAAACGATATTTAGGTCTAATTATAGATAAATACAATGCTAGAATAATTACCTTTGACCAAGCAGTTCAGTACGCAGGTATAAAAGCAAGCAAATTTTATAATTTGGAACATTATTATTCAAAATTAGTCTATGGGGGTGCTCTATAATGTATATATTTGATACTAGCACCTTAATTCATATGTTTCGATATTATTACAGAAACAGATTCCCCTCATTATGGGAAAATTTTGATAATTATATTTCTTCTGGCAGAATAATATCAGTTAGAGAAGCTTTTAATGAAATAATAAATGGTACAGAAAAAGAAGATTTGATTACTTGGGCAAATTTGCATAAAACAGAAGTGTTTTTAACTCCATCAGAAGAAGAAATGAAATATGTAAGTGAAATATTTACAAATAAGCATTATCAACAACTAATATCCAACAATGCAATATTAAATGGTAAATCACAAGCTGACCCATTTATTATCGCTGCAGCAAAAATAAAATCAGCTTGTATAGTCACTTTAGATGGTTTTACGCCTTCTGGCGAAATTAAAGAGCATGCCCCCAAAATTGCATTTATTTCAAAGTGTCTGAATGTGGATTGTTGCAACTTTGAACAATTTATGGCTCGTGAAGATTGGAAATTTTAAAATCACCTCCACGCAGCCCCTCTCATTGCGTGATGAGGTTTTTTGGTCGAGGAAGTAAGTTTTCTCATTCTGAGATTGCTTGGTTGCTCGCGATGAACGGCATCGCGGTCTTGCTCATCGCAAGCCCTCAGCCTCCGCTCGCAATCCGCTTTTCTCGGTTTGAAAAACCCCGCCCTGATAAATTCAGATGAGAATATTCTCGGGCGAATGATGAAATGTTTTGTGGCGGCGAGGTATAAAGTTACCCTCAAAAATTAAAGTAATGATTTTAGCAAAGTATCAACGACTGCGAGTTTTGCCCTATCTGATTTTATAGTTTCTAAATTTTTTAAAATATTTTTATGCAGTTCATCATTCGTTTTTATTCCGCCAAATGAAAATAACTCATCAGGCTCTAAATTTAATTTTTCTAAAATCTTTTCCAATGTTTCAGCGGTTAGAAAACCGTTGCCTGTTTCAATAATACTTAGCGCATTAGTCGATAAACCCAACATTTCCGCAAATTTAATTTGTGAAAAACCTCGTTCCTTGCGTATTTGGCTTATTTTAGCCCCTAGTAATTTTTTTATATTTGTCATAGATTACCTTTCCTTACATGTTAATTGGCATATCCACGCAAAAGAACAAAACTAAACTGGTTGACATAATAAGTTTAATTTGATATTGTTTGAATGGAAGAATGGATAAAGACTACTTCAAAATGTTCAATATTCTTGACGAGTACTTAAAAGATAAAGTGCCCGATATTGACCTGACTATCTTAGAAGCAGTTAACAACCGCAAAAACGGCAAAATCTTTACTTTTAAAGAACATTTAAAAGGTTTTATTTACGCTCAATTAAGCGCATTGGTTTCATGGAAAAAAATTAAAGATAATCAAGCAAAGTTTGATGAACTGTTTTGTAATTTTGAGCGCAACGCATTAAAAGAACAATCTGCAGATTTTTTAATTGAAGAA